>CAYSIH010000007.1:0-23060 GCA_964431005.1 uncultured Sphaerochaeta sp.
TGTAATAGCCAGTGTTCCTTTACATGCCTCCATGTTATTTGGAGGTTTTGTTGTCTTATTTGGTATTTTACATTTTAGGTTACTCTTCCCTCTCTTCTCTCAGAGGCATTTGCCCTTGGAACTGCTTGCAAGAGAGTGGCTCAGGGAGTATTGTTAGAGAATAGGAGAAACAGCACATGAGTAACCAAATTGAGAAGAAACTCGTCAACACAGACAAGGCTCCTGCAGCCATTGGTCCTTATAGCCAGGCTATTATAGCAGCACCCTTTGTATTTACCTCAGGCCAACTACCTGTCGATCCCAAGACCAATGAACTGGTTGGAGGGGATGCAGCAAACCAGGCCAAACAAGTCTTTGAAAACATGAAGGCAGTTCTCGCAGAAGCAGGCACTGACCTCTCTAAGGTTGTAAAGGCCACTGTCTTTCTTAAGAATATGGATGACTTTGCAGCTGTAAACGCTGTATACGCTTCATATTTTGGACAAGGTATCCTTCCTGCACGCTCAGCAGTTCAGGTAGCCAAGCTTCCTAAGGATGTTGCGGTCGAAATTGAGATGATCGCCCTGATCTAACACACACACCACTAGGAGGGAAAGGGATGAAACGCACACCGTTGTATGATGTGTATAGTCAGTATGAAGGGATCAAGCTTGTCGATTTTGGCGGCTGGGAACTTCCGGTCAATTTTTCCAAAGGCATCAATGCCGAACATGAGGCTGTACGAACTCGCGTAGGCCTGTTCGACGTCTCCCATATGGGAGAGTGTCTGGTGACTGGAGAAAGTGCAACCGAATTTCTGGACTATCTTTGTACCAATACCATCAGCAGTATGAAAAAAGGTGAAGTCATGTATACCATGATGTGTTATCCCAACGGCACTGTTGTAGATGACTTGCTCATATACTGCCGTGACCACCACTCCTATCTGGTTGTCATGAACGCCTCAAATATTGAGAAGGACCTCGCATGGATGCAGGAAGGGGTGCCGTATCAAGGAAAAAAGAGGCCTACAATTGTAGATCTCTCAGAAGGTACTGCCTTGCTTGCCTTACAAGGTCCCTTGGCTTTGGATGTCCTTACCTCACTTATGCCCGAGTGCACGGAAATAAGGCCCTTCACCTACTGCTCACCCTGCGCTGTAGGGGAGGTCATGTGCCTTATCAGTCGTACCGGCTATACAGGTGAGGATGGGTTTGAGCTCTACTGTGCTGCTGAAGAGGTTGCTGTTCTTTGGGATACCCTTTTGGAAGCAGGAGAGGAACACGGTATCGAGTGCTGTGGCCTCGGTTGTAGGGATACCCTTCGCCTAGAGGCGAAACTGCCCTTATATGGACATGAGATAAGTGACACCATTACTCCTCTAGAGGCAAATCTCGGCTACTTTGTCCGCCTTGAAAAAGAAGATTTCTGTGGAAAAGAAGCACTTGCCAAGCAGAAAGAGGAGGGTATACCCAGAACCCTTCGGGGTGTGGTGATGATCGATAAGGCAGTGCCCCGCTCAGGGTGTGAGGTCTTTCTTGGCGATGAGTCCATCGGTTTTGTCACAAGCGGAACCAAAAGCCCCACCTTACAGGTTTTCTGTGCCTATGTCCTTATCAATCGTGAGCCCAAACTCAAGTTTGGTGATGAACTGACCATTGAAATCCATGGAAAGAAGAAGCGTGCACAACTGGTAAAAACCCCCTTCTATAAACATGGGAAACGGTACGACGAATAGATGATTCGAGCACAAAGCTACGCACCTGAAGGCTTCATAGCCTTGGACAACTCCGCTCTTATCTACCCTCCTACGGAGGCGAGATACAACACGAACACCTTTCGGGTATCTATGGATCTCAAGCAGGTGATAGTTCCCCAGATTCTGGAGCTTGCCCTGCTAAAGACCCTGGAGCGTTGTTCGTACGCCAAGGTGAGCCTCCATAAGGGGTTCTTCTGGTACTATCTCTCCCCGAACCACAAAAATCCTCGCGTCTACGAGGAGGGCTCCTACCCAAGTGCAAGGATCGCCTTTAAGGATAACAACGGCTATCTCTTCAAAGTTCTCTACGGCAAGCACAGGATAGCCTTGGATTGTTTCCATGCCCTTACCGACGGCTCTGGAGCACTCGTCTACCTGAAGATGATCGTAAGCGAGTACTGCCGCCTCGCTGACATCGCTGACGTTACATTCAAGGGAGCACTAGATTTTGATGAGCGGCCCAAAAGCCAGGAATTCAGTGATCCTTTCCAACATCTCTACGACAAAAATATCCCAGGCTCCCCTTCAACGGGGGCTGCCTATCACCGCAAGGGTACAGGGGAGTTTGATGACAGGGTAAAGGTCATCAGTGCAATGGTTGATGCCCAGACTTTGCGAAACCGGTGTAAGGAGCATGGATATACGATAACGGTATACCTCTGCTCTGTTCTGGCGATGGTTTTGCAACAATTTCAGAAAGAGGAAGTTCCGAAACAGAAAAAACGCAAACCCATAAACCTTTCAGTACCGATGAATCTGAGAAACATTTTCCATTTTGAAACTATGAGGAATTTCACACTTTTTGCCGTACCCGGCATCAAGCCAGCCCTTGGAGAGTACACCTTTGAAGAGATTCTCAGGAAGATACACTTGGACATGGCACTTTCTCAGGATCCCAAGAAGATCCGTAGCCAGATAAAGCGCAATGTGGGAGGGGAACGCCACATCCTGATGCGTTTTGCCCCTACAGCGATAAAGAATCCCCTATTCAAGCTACTTTCCAACTCACTTGGCGATGACCTGTATTCCGCCATCATCTCCAATCTTGGGTATGTGCAGATTCCCGAGGAGCTTGAAGACTCCGTCTCCCGCATGGATTTCTATCTCTGCCCAGGGCTGATCAACAAGGTCTCTCTTGCCATTGTCGGCTTTAAGGATAAGGTGGTCATCAACTTCAGCAGTTTTTTCAATACGGATACCGCCCTTGAACGGGAATTCTGCCGGTTTCTTGTGGAAGATGGCATCCCTGTTGAAGTTTCATCCAACCGCACAGAGGAAAATATAGGAGTGAAAGATGGCATATTGCATACAGTGTGGGGTTAAGTTGGAAGAGAGGGCACGGCAATGTCCCCTTTGTCAGACCCCTGTGATCTTGCCTCCCCAAATGGAGAGAGGAGATTCCGAACCCTTGTTTCCCCAACCCCTACCAAAAGCGGGTACTGATGGGATTAATAAGACAAGCAAGGGTATCATCGAACTCATACTCTCCTTACTGGTGGTAAGTGAGATTACCATAGCCCTTACCATGTGGTTTTCTGGAAATATGGCACACAGCTTTATTCCTCTGTTCAGTACAGCAATGGCTGCTCTGGTCATAGCGATGGCTCTGGTTGCGAAGCATACTTATGTGGGTCAGAGCTCGATTCATATCGTGCTGGTGGCAATCTACCTGCTTGGTCTCGATGCGATAAACAGAAGTTTCAGTTGGTCACTCATAGCTGTGGGGGCCTTGGCTCTCCTTTGGGTTTTTGCTGTTTTCACCACAACAGGGAAAGCGAAGGCACACTCTGTGTGGACAACCCTTTTGCTGATTTTTTCTCCCCTTGGGTATGTAGCTTTGATCAATGTGGTTGTTACAGGGAGTCTGACATGGTTTGTTCCGGTAGCACTACCCACGGCCTGTGTGTTTTTCTTTGGAGTAGGGCTTTTTTTCCTCTTGTTTCTGACACGAAAAAAGACTCGGATTCCTTTGGCAGATATTGTCTTCTTTAACCTTATCGTCCTATTTCTTACCTTTACCGCCCTGGACCTCTTCATGACGCACTACAGGCAGGCAATTTGGAGGCTGAGCTGGTCGGTGAGTCTGTTCTCTGCTGCTATTGTGCTGATACTTCTCTTAGGGGGTGTGTCGGCAAGCCGTAGGCTGAGGCGGTACTTTACCAGCCAGAACAGGCACAGCTAGGTAAAATCAGCAAAGATTGCTCCTGTGGCCTTTACCAGGTCGCTCGGAGTTATCTTCAACTGTAATCCACGCACTCCTGCACTTATGTATATATGCTCCTCCAGAAGGGCAAGCTCCTCTACAAAGGTAGGGTAGTTTTTGCGCATTCCCAACGGCGAACAACCACCGCGAACATATCCGGTGAGGTTTTGGATCTTATCCATCTTGATAAGAATGAGGTCCTTGCTGCTTGTTAGTGCCCGCGCTTTCTTTAGGCTCACAGAAAATGCTGCAGGCAGGCAGAATACAAACACCTCATTATCACTGTTTTGCATCACAATGGTCTTAAAGACCTGTTCGCTGGGAAGTCCTGCACTAAGGCTCGCATGCACAGCATCAAGATGCTCCTCATCCCATGCATAAGAGATTGTTTCGTACTCAATGTCCAAAGCCTCCAGGATTCTCATAGCGTTTGTTTTCTTCATTGCACCATCGTATCCAATTCTCAGGTATCAGACAAGGATGAAAAACGGGACCCTCCGGTCCCGTCAGCTTGCAATGAAGAGGCTTTACTTGTCATCAATGGCAAAAGAGGTACCCAGAGCCGAAGGTGAGGCAAAAGAGCCTTTTTTCTTCTGGTTGATGATAGTCATACCGGTCAATACTACCAAGGTAATCAAATAAGGCGAGAAGGCGAGGAACTGGGTGGGGATGACCATCTCAAATCCTGCTGCCTGCAAGCTAAATTGTAAGCTGGTGATCCCTCCAAATATTAGTGTTCCAATGACTACCCTTGCAGGATTCCAAGCAGCAAATATGACCAAGGCGATGACTATCCATCCTTTTCCTCCGGTCATGCCGTCGTTCCAACTCGGGGTGAAACTCAACGAGAGGCATGCACCCCCGAGGCCTGCAAACATCCCTCCGATTACCGTATACAGATACCGTACCTTCGATACTGATATTCCCATAGCTGCTGCGGTCCTAGGATTCTCCCCTACAGAACGCACCACCATACCGTGCTTGGTCTTATACATGAAGAACCAGGCAAAAGGGATGATAAGATAGAGAGCATAGGTGAGCACACTCACATCAAAAAAGGCACCAAACAAAGGGATCTCACTCAAGCCAGGTATTGCTATGTTGTCGAATTTGGTAGCGAGGTTCATGCCGCAGAGGTTGAACTTGTTGGAAGCCGGGCCGAGGCGCTGTCCGAGAAAGTTTGCCATACCTGTTCCCAGCATAGTGATGGCGAGGCCAGAGACCACTTGGTTGGCTCTCATGCTGATACACAAGAAAGCGTGGATCAAGGAGAAGAAGGCTCCGACGATCATAGCCACCAGGATGGCCAAGTAGAGATTTCCTGTAGAAAAAGCTGTTGCAAATCCTGTAAGTGCACCCATGAGCATGATTCCTTCCATACCAAGGTTCAGGATACCTGTCTTCTCGGTAAACACCTCCCCAAGGGTGGCATAGGTGAGGGAAGTTCCCATCGCTAGGGTAGCTGCAAGCAGTTTGGTTGTAAAATCTATCCAGTTCATTTGGAAATCTCCTTATGTTTGCCTAGGATGCGCAACTTGTATTCGGTGAATACGGTACCAGCTAGGAGTGGGATGAGAATGAGGCCTTGCAGGACTTCTCCCATCGCTGCCGGTAGCTTGAGGGTGATCTGTAAAGCGTCTGAACCTGTTTCCAATGCCGCCATGAGCAGCGCAATGAAAATGGAGACTATCGGGTTAAGTCCGCTCATCCAAGCGATGATGATGCCAGTAAAGCCGTAGCCTGCATCAACGCCTTTGGTAAGCTGGTGGGTGACCGCCGCTGAGTCGATGGCGCCTGCTAGACCTGCTATCCCTCCGGAAATCAACATGGCAATAATGATATTCTTCTTAATGGAGACACCTTGGCATCTTGCAGCCCGTTGATTTTTACCGATCATGTTCAGTTCAAAGCCCCAACGGGTCTTATACAGGACAAACCAAAGTACAAAAACCAGAATAAGGGCAAAGAAAACGCCCGAGTGGACACGACCCCAGATCCTGGGCAACCAGGCAAACTCAGGATATCTGACAGTTCCCATGTTGCCCCTAGGTGCTTTCCATGCATTGATGTAGAGATACTCAGCATATCCGATGATTATGTAGTTAAGCATAAGGGTGGCCAGCGTCTCATCGACACTCCACTGTGCCTTGAGCACTCCTGGAATTCCTCCCCATATCGCTCCAAAGAGTACCCCTACCACTATACCAACAGGTAGGAACATCCAATTGGGCAGGAAGGTCCAGAACTGCATCACCCACGTGATGCCGATGGCTCCGCTGACATACTGGCCTTCAGCACCAATATTCCAGAACTTCAGGCGGAAGGCTATTCCCACTGCAAGGCCACAGAGCAGCAGAGGTATTGCCTTTACTATGGTAAACTGAATCTTTGACTGGCTGCCAAAAGCACCCTTGGCCATAGCAGCATAGGTTTGAATCGGATTGGCCCTGTTGAGGCCGAGTACAATTGCTCCAAGCAAGAACGAGATCAACAATGAAATTATGGGAACCAGGATGGTCATCTTTCGGGATTTGCTATCCCGCTTTTCGAGGGAGAATCTCATATGTCCCTCCTTTCAACACCGGCCATCAACATGCCAAGCTCTTCAGTCTTGGCATCCTTCACATCCATAATATCCATGATTCTCCCCTCAAACATGACGGCAATCTTGTCCGCCACCATCAATAGCTCTTCCAACTCTTCAGAGACAAGGAATACCGCACAACCCTTGTCCCTCTGTTTGATAATATTCTGCCTTACCGCTTCAGTGGCTCCTACATCCAAACCCCTTGAAGGGTATACCGCTATGAGGACACCCCCGCAGGAGTCTATCTCACGTGCTAGGATGGTCTTCTGAATATTGCCTCCGCTGAGGAACTTTACCGAAGTATCCTGAGAAGGTGTCTTGATGGTAAAGGTTTCGATGAGCCTGTCTGCAAAAAGACGAACCCAACTACGTTTGATGATGGAGTGGTCACTGAGCTCCTTGGTACGGTATTTCTTCATGGAGAGGTTGTCCCCTACACTCATGTCACCGACTACGCCCATTCTTCCGCGGTCAGCAGGGATATGGCTGACCCCGTTTTTGATAATCTGCAGCGGTGTCTTGTTGGTATAGTCCTTTCCCTTAATAAATATTTTTCCGCTGGTAACCATCATCAGGCCGGTCAGAGCTTCAGTCAGCTGTTGCTGACCATTGCCTGCAACTCCAGCTATTCCGAGGATCTCTCCACCGCGCAAGCTGAAGGAGACGTCATCAAGGACGCGTTTGCCACCCCCTTCCAGACTATCCATAACCAGGTTCTTAGCCTCCAGCATCACCTCCCCCGGATTGAATGGCCCACGGTCCAGTGAAAAGAGGATGTCCCTTCCCACCATCATGTTTGCCAGATCCTGAATACGGTTTATGGAAGAGGTGGGACAGACATTGACACTTTTACCTCGTCTGAGAACCTGCACAGTGTGGGAGAACTCCATGACCTCATCCATTTTATGGGTGATGAAGATTGCGCTTTTGCCTTCCTTGAGCATTTTCTTGATAATCTCATTCAGATCCCTAGCTTCTCCTGGGGTCAATACCGCTGTGGGTTCATCAAGTATGAGAATTTCTGCCCCTCGATAGAGCAGTTTCAAAATTTCAACTCGCTGCTGTTCGCCTACTGAAAGGTCATGGATTGTCTTATCGGGGTAGACCTGCAAGCCATAATGCTTGCTCAGTTCGGTAATATTCTTTTTTATCTCTGCCATCTGAGGAACAAAGGGCAGATCTTTCATGCCAAGGATAATGTTTTCAGCCACGGTCATATTGCCCACCAGCATGAATTCCTGGTGTATCATCCCTATCCCCAAAGCCATGGAGTCCTGGGGTGAATTAATCTCTGCAAGTTGCCCATGGATATATATCTCTCCATGATCAGGACGGTAGAGTCCAACTAACATATTCATCAGGGTGCTTTTCCCAGCACCATTCTCGCCTAGAAGTGCGAGAACTTCTCCTCGGTGTAACGTAAGGTCCACTTTGTCGTTAGCAAGGACACCAGGGAAACGTTTGGTAATGCCAACCATACGCACAACAGGCGTATCGTCGGGTTGTATTTCATGCATGTTGTATCCAGTTTGTGGTTGTCCTCCAAGAAGGACTATCCTAAAAGAAGTAGAGACGGGCGAATGCCCGCCTCTATTACTAGAGTGTTATCCAGTTATTTCACTTTTCCGATGACACCTTCAACAAACCAATCTATGGTAAGCATAGCCTCATCTGACATCTTCTCACCGGCTTTCTGGCGAATCTTTCCGGTGTTGTCTTTGATCTCGCCCCAGAATACATCCCATTTTCCGTCATGAATTTCAGCCTGTTTTGTCATGATTTCTTTTTGGAACTCTGCAGGAACCAAGGGGGAGATAGAGGAGAGGTGAATCATCTCATCTTCAAGTCCGCCCCAGTAACTCTGACTCTTCCAGGTGCCATCCATGGCACTCTGCACTGCGGGGATCATGTAGTTGCCCCAGTTCCACATGGTGGAAACGAGGACCCTGTCATCACCGATCATACTTCTGAAGTCAGCATTATATCCGATGGCATACTTGCCGCGTTCGATGGCTGCCTTGGCAGGTTCGGTGGTATCCTGGTGCTGAGCAATTACATCACAGCCCTGGTCGAGGAGGGAAACAGCTGCCTGGCGCTCCAAGGAGGGGTCATACCAGGTATTGGTCCAAACGACAGTAACGGTAGCTTTGGGATTAACAGCCTTAGCACCACGGGTGAATCCATTGATGGCACGTACGACTTCAGGGGTGTTGAAAGCTCCCACAAAACCGAGCTTGCCTGTTGGGGACATCTTTGCAGCAATCATGCCTGAAAGGTAGCGCATCTGGTACATTCTTCCAAAGTAGTTGGACATGTTGTCATTGAGCAGGTAACCAGAACAATGTTCGAAATAGACGTCTGGAAAGTTCTGAGCAACGTTGAGCATGTACTGCTGGTAGTTGTAGGAGTTTGCAAAGATAATTTTACAACCCTCATCAATGAGGTTCTCCATAGCTCTTTCACTGTTTTCGTTTTCTGCAATATCTTCCAACCTGTAAACCTTGACCTTGTCCCCAAAATGCTTTTCTAGGGCTATGGTGCCCTGGTCATGCATAAATGAGTAGCCCATGTCACCAGGAGGACTAATGTAAATGACTCCAACTTTCATTGGACCTTCAGTCTTTGCCGGTGTGGCTTCTTTTGATCCCTGTGCAAATGCAAAGGAAGAAACCATCAGAACGATCAACAAAAGAACAATACCTTTTTTCATGACTCTCTCTCCTTAAAAATTGTGTGATGGGGCTATAAAACCCTTGGGAATAGAACTATTCGAATTATAAGGGACGTTCTGAGTGCTGTCAAAGTAATAATTTAAACATATAGGTATTTTAAAGGTATCCCACATAATATACATGATTGCGTGCGATTTCCATCATAATGTAATGAATAATTGCCAATTTCCACAATATTTGACAAAGTAGTAATTAAAGGTACTGTTTGTTTCTATAGTCACAAGACTGTTGCTTTTATCATGATTTCTGTCCTGTTGTTGCAATACGTATTACGTATCGGCAAATATAGGCTATATTCTTAGTGGAAAGAGAGAAGCCATAACCCTGAAAACTACCTCTTATGATATAAAGCGCTTGCTTAGGCTTTTATGCTAGTGGTAGTATAGGAGAATTAATGGTATAGTGATTTTTCAATGATTCAGAAACACCCATGAAAGGATTGTAATAGGTATGAATACAACAGCAAAGAAATGTTTGGTAATTTTTCTCTTACTGCTTTTTTCGACTCTTCTGTTCGCCTCTGTTGGTTCCGGCCTTGTTATACGATCCCCTCTATTTGCTCCTGATACCCTTACTCCAGCATTTGATGCTAGTTCGTTGTCCCTCCAATCCTACTCCGATCAGCTTGGTCTCGCTTTGGAAGAGGTTGAGGAAAAACCCGAATATAGGGTACTTAGCGCCATCAGCAACGGCTCGTATCCTGTAACCCCTGGCGATAGGTTCCGTCTGGTCTATCTTGATGGAATGCAGACTGTCACCGTCGAATTACAAGCTGATGAAAAAAGCAGGGTCACTGTTCCCGGTCTTGGAACCGTGAGTTGCTGCGGTCTCTCCTTCATTGAAATGAAAAAAGAGATCCTATCCATGGTGCAGACCTACTACAGCTACTCCAATCCCCAGCTCGTCCTGACCGGTACTGGTTCCTTTAGTGTCACAGTCATTGGGGAGGTGGGAGGCACTCGCGTCGTACCTGTCTGGGGTCTATCAAGGCTCTCTTCGGTGGTAGGCAGTGCCACCCCCTACGCATCTACAAGAAATATCCTTATTACGCACGCTGATGGCACCTCTGAAACCTATGACCTCTACCTTGCTTTGCGTAAGGGAGCCCTTGACCAGGATCCCCTGCTGAAAAGTGGTGATATCGTCACCATCGCCCGTGCAGAAAAGATTGTGGTGCTCGCTGGCAATGTCTATGCCCCGGGGACCTATCAGATCCAGGAAGGGGAGACCCTCAGCGACCTTGTATCCTCCTATGGGGGAGGGGTCCTGAACAATGCCGATGTGCAGAAGATTAGAATTCAGCGTTACAATAAGGGGAGCGGAGTCTGGGAAGTGACCTATGCAGACCTTTTTGGTGGTAAGCCGATGGCTTTAGAGCATATGGACCAGGTTGTCATCGATACCCTCAAGTCTTCAGTGCACACCGTATCCATTGAGGGCGCTGTTGCAGCGAGCGAAGCGTACGACAACCTTTCTTCCACAGCCTTGGTCGGCACCTCATCAGGGAGGATCTTCTACCAGTTCTACCCTGGTGAGAGCATCAGACAGATGCTGACTTCCATCGCCCCTCGCCTGATGACCGTCAGTGACCTCGATGGATCTTATCTGCTTCGTGACCAGAAGCGTATTCCGATCAAGGCGCAGCAGATACTCTACGGAGACGATCCCAATGCACATCTGGTTTTGCAAAGCGGGGACACCTTCATCATTCCTTTCAACCAGCGGTTCGTATCGGTAAGTGGCGGGGTTGTTCGCTCCGGAGTCTTTGCCTATGTCCCCAACAAGGGGTCGAGCTACTACATCTCCTTGGCAGGAGGGCTCAGTGATGACGCCTCAGTGCCCACGTCCATCAAGGTCTATGATTCTGACGGCAAGAAACTGGACAACTTGGGTGAGATACCCCCTGAATCGTCCATCAGGGTCGGGAAAAACACGTTCATTAAGGATATTGCCCCTACTGTGGCAGTCATTGGTTTGGTCACCTCCATTTTAGGGATAGTGGCTACGGTAATCAGCGTTATCATTGATTCGCAGAAGCTGTAAGGGGAGTACCAAATGAGTCAACAAGATGAGTTTCAGGCAGGATATGGCCAGGTTGAAGGCATTGAGGAGGGGATATCCATCTCCGAACTGCTCCATATTTTCCGACAGAGGATCGGATGGTTTGTTGTAGGATTCGTTGTTGTCGTTGCAGCGGCGATCGGCTACCTCTATATGGCCGTCCCTCAGTATGAGAGCCAGGTCTCAGTTCTTGTCGAGCCTATCCAGAAATCCTCCTCCATCGAGAACCTTTTGGGAAGCAGCGCAAACATCACCAAGATTGCCACCGAGGTTGAGCTCATCACCAGTCGCAAGAACATTGAGTACGCTCTAAGTACCCTCGATCTTGCCTCTTACACCGATGCTGATGGAAATCCCTATACCGATAAGACAATTCTAGGCAGTGTGAAAGACCGTATAGTGGTCTCCACGGTCAAGGATACCAACATCGTACGCATCACGGTAACTGATGCAAACCGTTCTTTTGCCCGAGATTTGGCAAATGCCTTGGCTTCAAGCTATGATAATCTTCTCACCGGTATTGCAAAAACCTCCAAGACGGTGCAACGCGAATTCATACAGTCGCAGATACCCATCAACGACAAGGCGCTGCAGATCGCTTCTGATGCGCTGGGAGACTTCAGGGAGAACAGTGACATTATCCAACTTACCGATAAGAGCTCCCTGCTTGTCGAACAGATCTCCTACTATACGCTTCGACTGGAACCCTTGAGGTTGCAGCTGGATGAATCGCTGGTCTTTATCGAGTCCTATAATGCCGGCTTAAAGCAAGCAGGCATTACAGGGGTCCTCTCCCTTGATGAGATTCGCAACCACCCTGTCGTCAAAGGCAAGCTCAAGGAGCTCGCAGCCTGGAAGACAGAGCTGACCATGTACGAATCCCTTGTATCCCCCTCACACAATCAGGCTATTTCCCCGTCCCTTGCCTCTGGCGTCTCACGCACATATGTCCTCAACAGTGGTATTTCCCAGATAACAAAGGACCTGTTGGATAGGGTGACGACCCTTACCCGCTCCTATGCCAAGGATGCAAATATCCAGGCTATCGTACAGGCATTGACCACTGAGGTCGCCATCGAGGTGTTGCAGAAGCGTGGTGAGGTATTTGTCGAAGAGCTTTCCAAGCTTCCTGTCCTTGAACGCCAGCTCTCCGAACTGATGCGTGATGTGCAGATCTATGAGGCCATCGGCTTGAAACTTCGCGATATGCTTGAGGAAGTGAAGCTCGTTGAGGCTGCAGTGACAGGAAACGTCACTGTCGTTGATGAAGCCATTCTACCTCGTATGCCAGTGAGTCCCAATAAGATGCTTATCCTTGCTGTTTCCCTGCTGTTGGGAGCAGCTGTCGGGTTCCTGCTAGCCCTAGCTGCTGAAGCGACCGACTTCTCAATTCGCACTGAAGCGCAGATAAAGAAAATTGTCGGTAACGAGGTGCCTATGCTCGGTTGGGTCCCCTTGATGAAAATATCTCTAAAGGACAAGTACCCGACCCTCACAGTCTACAACGACCCCCTCTCCTTTGAATCAGAAAGGTTCAAGCTGGTTGCCAATATGCTTCTTTCAAATGAAAAAAAGAAAGTGTTCTCCATCACCAGTTGTTCCATGGCGGAGGGAAAAAGTACCATCATCGGTAATGTGGCCCTCTCCTTTGCCCAGATGGGCAGCAAGGTCCTGGTCATCGACGGTGACCTACGCCTTCCCAGTATGGAGAGGTTCTTCCGTCTCAAGCATCGCGAAGTGGGGTTGGTAGACTATGTAACAGGGAGTGCCACCCTTGAAGAGTGCATTCTCCAGCCTTTTGATGAGATAACAAACCTGCATCTCTTACCTCCTGGTGTTCCGCCCTTGGTACCAGCTGCCATTTTCTCCAATCCTACCTATATCAATATGATCAAATATTTGAAGAGCATCTATGACTTCATCATCATCGATGCTCCACCCTTGGATTCTGCCAGTGAATTGCTTGCCATAAGTAAGCAGGTTGATGGTCTTATCATCACCGTTCGTGCAGGAGTCACCACCAAGGGAGCCCTTGGCGACTTGGTTTCAAGCTTGCAGACAGGCAAGCTCGCGATTACAGGCATAGTCTTCAACGGAGTGATTCCCGGCTCTACAGGAAGCTATGGCTACAGGTATGGAAAACGCTATGGCTCATACTCCTACCGCTACTCCTCCTACGGCACTGCAGTTGATGGCAAAAAGATGCGAGTGCTGAGCAAGAGAAGATCTTCTGGTTGGTATCAAAGGAAGTACAAGCGCGACCTTGCGCTGCGTGGTCGTATAACCTTAGACCTTTTTGAGCCTGTCCTTGCTTTTGGTCCTGGCACATCACACGAAAGTCTTGAATCTTGGGCTGGATTCTCCATGTACTCAATTGAAGAAAAAGCTATTGTAAATAAAAGAAAAGTGGCCAAGACTACCGGAACCCCTCCTACAAAGGAGTACCCGCAGAATAGCGAAGTGGTTGAAGAGGAGAAACCTGAGGAAAAGAAGCCTTTAGTGGATGAAAAAAAGCCTCTCTCTGTTTTGGACAGCCTCGCTTCCATCGAATCCGATGAGGGTGCGACAGGGAAAAAATAAGGCAGGGGGCTGGACAGGGCTCTTGTACTCTGGTAATATTTTTTCGATTCACAGGGAGGAAACAAGGATGCTGAGGATACGATACAGGAGTGTAATGCAGCCTCTAGGCGTACTGTTTCCCCATATACTATGTAATGATAAAGTCGGTCAATTGGGACCGGCTTTTTTTTAAGGAGCAATGATGGGTGCAAAAAATGTGTTTACAGGAAGGTCTCTGTGCGTCATTGATGATCTGAGTATTGAGGAAAGAAAATACCTCTTTGGTGAAGTGCGTAAGCTCAAAGCGGCAATGGAAAAGAACAATCTTCCTGTTATGGAAGGCTACCGCATTGATGACAAGGACTTTGGCATCTATGAGGTCTTTCTGGAAGACAGCACCAGAACCAAGGAGTCCTTCAAGAATGCGGCCAACTTTCATCATGTGAAGGTCTCGGACCTGAATAGCGACAGCTCCTCCTTCAACAAGGGTGAAAGCTATGCTGACACTTTCAATACGCTCAGTGGTTACTCCAATGCGGTATTTATCATACGCAGCAAGATTGAAGGGGTTTGTCGCTGGCTTGAAGACGAGTGTTCTGCCTATGCTGATCGCAACAAGCTTTGGCGCAAACCCGCCTTTATCAATGCAGGAGATGGCAAGCATGAACATCCGACCCAAGAACTGCTTGATGAGTTCACCTTCATCGAGGACAACAACTGGAAGACAGACTCTATCCACCTTGCTCTTGTCGGAGATCTTTACCATGGCAGGACGGTGCACTCCAAGGCCTCCGGTCTCAAGCTCTTTGATCGGGTGAAAGTTGACCTCATCGCTCCGGTTGAACTCGCCATGCCGGAGACCTATGTGCTGAAGATGCGTGAAAATGGCTATGAGGTGCGTATCTTCACCTCCATTGAGGAGTACTTGGCTCAAAAGGATATTGCCGACAAGTGGTATTTTACCCGGCCTCAGCTGGAAAGGATGGGGGACCGTATCCTCAATCGTCAGGAGGAGCTTCGTTCTGCCATCACCTTCAAGCGTGTTTACATACCTCTTCTCAAGGAGGGCACCAAGTTCTATCACCCCCTTCCCAGGCACAAGGTTACCCCCACCATCCCGACGTTCCTAGACGACACCTCTCTCAACGGGTGGGAGAGGCAGTCCATCAACGGCATGTACGTCAGGATTATCCTGCTTGCCCTCATTGCAGGGAAGATAGGGGAGGCTTTCATCCCAGAAGAAAACCCTGTCCACAAGGAGCGTGCCGAGTACATCTTTGAAGTTGACCTCACCCAGAAACCCCCCAAGGAGAAGGTTGTCAGCGAGGGAGTGAAACCGATTCACAGCGGCTTGGTCATCGATCATATCTGCAGGGGGGATAGCCCTTCTGAGATACGCGACCATATGCGCCTGATCAGCAGTGTCCTTGGCCTTGATGGGGACAAGGGCGGGGAGTGGGTAAGTTCAGGACGTAAAGGGGAGGCTTCCTACAAAGGCATCATCTTCCGCCCAGACGCCTCTGACTTGACTCGTAAGAACCTTAAGCGGCTTGCTTCCGTTGCCCCTGGGTGTACGCTGAATATCATCAGAGATGGGAAGATACAAAAAAAATACCGCTTGCATATGCCGCCTAGAATCTATAACTTTGATGACCTAGCCTGTACCAACGAGGCATGTATCTCGCACCCTACCCAGAATGAGGGTGTCCCCGCTCACTTCAACCGTACCAAGGAGAGCCTGTTCGCCTGTGCTTATTGCGATAAGACACACTCCTTCAAGGAAATCTGGCAGAGAGGGAAAAAATAGGATAGACTGGAGAACAATATGAAAGAACTAAGCAGAATTACAGACCATTATGGGCCCTTGTTGGCCAAAGAGGCGTTGCAACTGGGAGCCATCAGGCTCAGACCTGCAGACCCCTTTACTTGGGCAAGCGGCTATCGCATGCCCATCTATAACGATAACCGCCAGTTGCTCGCCTTACCAAAGGCTAGGGCTCTGGTGGCAGAGGCTTTCTCGGAGATGCTCACCTCACTCGCCTTTGATCCTGATAACATTGCAGGGACCGCCACAGCAGGTATTCCCCATGCAACTACCCTTGCCGATAGGATGTACAAAAGCCTCTCGTATGTGCGTAGTTCGGGCAAGGAACACGGTCTGCACCAGCAGGTCGAGGGTTTGGGCCCTAGCGGAAGCTATGAAGGGGCGAAGGTGCTCCTCATTGAGGACCTTGTATCAACAGGGGGTTCTTCGATCAAGGCAGTTGAAGCAATTGTCGCCACAGGTGGGGTATGTCCCTATACCCTTGCCATCTTCACCTATGGGCTTGCGGCATCTGTCGATGCCTTTGCCAGCCTGGACCCCCCTTGTACCTGCTACACCATCTTGGATTATGACACCATGGTCTCTGTAGCCTTGGATAGTGGATATGTGGACGAAGAGGGAGCTGCTCTACTCAAAAAGTGGAGAGAGGATCCCTTTGGCTGGGGTGAAAAACATGGGTTTCCTCCCGTAAAGAAATAAATAGTATGAGAGTAGGAGTAGAGAATGACCTATAGTGAGAAATTACTTGCAAGTGCCTCGCAGGTGGGCAACGTCACCTGTATGGGCCTTGATCCCCAGATAGAAACCCTCCCTTTTCAAGAAGGCGATATACGGACGAATCTGAACCAGTTTTTCCAGGTACTGTTCAGAAGGATGGTCCTCTCCGGTCTCATCCCCTCGGCCTTCAAGCCAAATATCGGCTATTACCAAGCCTTGGACCGTCCTCGTGACGAAGATTTTTCCGGCAGTCTCGCACTTGCCGATCTTTTTGATATGGTGGAGAATTTCTTCCCCGGTATCCCCATTATTTTGGACAGCAAGCGTGGGGATATTGCACGCAGCAGTCTCAATTACGCTAACGAAGCATTTGATGTCTGGGGCTCTGATGCAGTGACTGTCGCACCTTATATGGGAAGTGACTCCGTCAAACCCTTCATCGACCATACACCCCTTGAAAAGGGGGTCTATATCCTCAATAGGACCAGTAATCCTGGAGGCAAGGACCTGCAGAATCTGGAAGTTCATAGTGGGGATGTCACTTCGCTACTCTATCAGGAAGTTGCCCGTCAGATTATCTCGTACAACAATGACACTGGCTCTGTTGGGGCTGTAGTGGGAGCTACCAATATGGATGAACTGAAAGACATCGCTATGCTCTATGCACAGAGATCTGTTCCCTTGCTCATTCCAGGGGTCGGTAGCCAAGGTGGCAGTGCACCTTCTGTTATGAGTGCTCTGCGAAAAAGCGGCTATCCGGTCTCATTGGCCAGGATCAACAGTTCTAGTGGTCTTACCCACCCTTGGAAAAAGGGTGAGGCCCCTGAAGATTGGCTTGAGATGTGCGAGTCTTCGCTTCGTAAGCTGCTTAAGGAAACCAAAGTATGAGGGTAATGCAGCTTTTACAAGGGCGCCACCTGAAAAAAGATGAAGAGGTGGTGCTGACAACCGTCAGTGGGGTAGCATCGACCAAGCCTGTTCTCATCAAGTATTTTGATTTGCAGGTCCCCTCTATTGGAATCATAACAACCAAAAGTTTCCAGGTGGAGGTGAATCCGGGTAACCGTGAACCTATCATCTGTGAGCCAGAGGCGGGAAGCTTCGGAAACTCTGTCGGACTTCGAAACCCCGGTCTTGTAGTTGCTCTTGCAGAACTTGAGCAGCTCAGAAAGGAACACGATTTCAAAGCCCTGATAAACGTCTCGCTTTCAGCAAACTCTGTTGAGGACTTCATCACGTTGGTGAAAGCCTTTGACCCTGTTGCCGATTTAGTAGAACTCAATTTTTCCTGTCCACACGCCTCTGTAGGGTATGGCTCCTCCATCGGCTGTGACATGGCTATTGCCAGTGAGTATGTCCGCCTGATCAAGGAAGCAACGAGTGAGTGCAAGGCTCCCCTGTTTGTAAAGCTTACGCCCAATACTGAGGATATTGGCTCCATTGCAAAGGCGGTGGTGGATGCCGGTGCTGATGGCTTGGTAGCCATCAACACCGTTGGACCTATTCAGCATATTGATCCTGTTTCTCAGACACCAATCTTGCAGAACGCCATTTCAGGCAAGGGTGGCTGCAGTGGCAAGTGGGTCCATGAGGATGCCTTACGCTCGGTTGCCGAGGTTCGTAAAGCTGTGGGACCTACAGTCCCCCTTATCGGTATGGGTGGGGTAACTACAGGAGCCGAAGCTGCTGCAATGATCTTAGCAGGAGCTGATGCTGTAGGTATCGGGTCCGCTTTCGGTATGGTGGACCAGCGTCACTGGCCTGCCTATGTTACAAGCGTGAAAGCTGAAGCAGAGGCGCTTTTGCAAAACAAGGACCTTGTATCCGAAAAAGATAGCGCTTCCTTCCTTATTGACGAAAGGCAGATGGCCTACACAGAACATACTGTCACCAAGGTAGAGCAGTATGGCAAGGATACTGTAATCATTGCCCTTGATGGCTCCCTCCCTTGTAAAGCCGGGGAGTTTGCCTTTCTTTGGTTGCCCGGTCTTGGAGAGAAGCCTTTCAGCGTAGCTCACAATGACCCCCTTACCTTTATTGTAAAGAACAGGGGCTCTCTCTCCGCTGAACTTTGCTTTCTCAAAACAGGATCCAAGCTCTATGTCAGGGGCCTCTATGGAGCCCCCTTGGAGAATACGGCCACACGTAAGGCTCTGCTGGTTGCAGGAGGCACTGGGGTGGCTGTGCTACCCTCCCTAGTTGAGCAGCTCAGAGCTCAGAATACCGAGGAGATGACTATCTTGGTGGGGACCAGTGAAGCCTACACCGGCAAGGCTCTGCTTGAAGATCGCCTGTGCTCCTATGGATCGTTTACCTGTGTTGCCGATGAGGGCAAGCCCGGTAGAATTCTTGAAATGTTGGATGAAATTGAACTCGATCCCGACCAAGGGTGTTATCTGGTTGGGCCCGAAAAGTTCATGGAAATTGCAGCCCAAAAACTGATAGGAAGAGGTGTCCGTGAGGACCTTCTCTACCTTTCCATGGAAAAGCTGACACTCTGCGGCATCGGCATGTGCGGAGAGTGTGCATGTGGTGATAGGCTTACTTGCCGATGGGGAACCTTTATGCGCTATGATTACCTGGCCCTCAATGCGCCTGAAATGGTGGGCTTATGATAGATGCCCACGTACATCTTAGGGACTGGGGACAGTCGGAGAAGGAGACACTCCTGCATGGGATGTCTGTTGCGCTGTATAGCGGTATTGATGAACTTTTTGATATGCCAAATACCTCCCCACCCCTTACCAATCGGGAGAATATCGAAAAACGTATCGCTGATGCAAAGCGCTGTGCTCTTCCCCTACGTTACCACCTGTACGCTGGGGTTACCAGCGACCCGAAACAAATTGAGGAGGTAGTAAGTCTCTGTCGAGAGTACCCCCTCGAGGTTATCGGCCTTAAGATGTTTGCCGGTCACTCCACCGGTAATATGGGCCTTATCGAAGGCGAGATTCAGCGCCAGGTGTACCGTACTCTCGCCGCCTTAGGCTACGAGGGTGTCATAGCCCTTCACTGTGAGAAGGAGAGCCTGCTCCGTCCTGAACTAGAGGATGCCTCGGACTACTTTACACACTCCCTATCCAGACCTGTGGAGGCTGAGGTTGCTTCAGTAGCCGACCAGATCCGCTACAGTGAGGAAGAGGGCTTTAGAGGTCACTTGCATATCTGCCATCTTAGCTCGGTCTCCTCCCTCGCTCTGGTTGAAGAGGCGAAAAAAAGGGGAAGGCGCATCAGCTGTGCATCAACGCCCCACCATCTTCTGCTCAACAGCGAGCATGCATCCCATCACTCTCTCTATGCCAAGATGAATCCCCCCCTGCGCAGTGAAGACGAAAGAGAAGCTCTTTTTGGTGCCTTGCTTGCCGGCAGGATCGACTGGGTCGAGACAGACCACGCCCCACATACCCTCGCGGACAAGGAGGGCGGAGCCAGCGGGATTCCCGGCTTCAGCGGCTTGCTTCTTCTGGTAAAGAGACTCTATGAAGAGGGGTGTTCCCCTTCTTTGATGCAGTCTCTCTTGGGTGGGCGTGTCCAGCAGGTGTTCTCTCTCGAACAAAGGGAGGTATTCATTCCCCCTCAGATCAGCATCGAAGTGAGTTCTCTGCTTGCTGCCCAAGCATACCCTTTTGACTCTTTTTCAACTCTTCGCTGACCGGTCTTGTGGATTTTGTGAGGCATGCTATACTACTGCAACCGGGAGGCACGGCACCTTGATAGATTTACGAAAACACTCCAGCAGACATCTGGAGACCAAACTAGTCCTTCCCATACCTGAAACGCATAAATATGAAAGGGAACTGCATTACTATATTTTCTCTCCCCCCCAGCTCTATGTGAATAAGAGCACCTACTCTGAGCAGAGGATGCTGCATAAGTTTCAAAGTCATGGTAGGTACTCCTCACCTGAGCTTACGCTGGAGGAGCTGCTCGATGAAGATAACTTGATCAGCCCTCTGACACTCCTTAAGGGGTATACGGAGAGTTTGGAAAAGGATATCAGCTCCGTAGCCGAGCGTACGGTCATTCATGAGCTACAGACTGTAGCCAATGCTGTCAGACATGAGAACAAGGCGGCTTTGCAGGATTGTAAGGATATGGCGAGGCTGGGGATGAAGACAGATCTCAACTCAACACTACAGGGCTGGTACAGGAATACCCTTGCTGTACAGGAGTCCCTCCGTTCTATGCTGGAGAAAATCAGCGCAAAGATTTCTGTGGAAAACAGGCTGCTCGTCGCCTATCTCTGGGCTGATGAAGCGGTGAGCCTGCTCAATGAGAAACAAGCAATCGACCTCTATATGGCCTGCTCCCACCTAGGTGATGATCTGCAGAAGATCCTCACCCTATTGCTTGCCTTCTCCCGTGATGAGGCTGAGTACCGCATACAACAGAGCTATGCAAGTGGAGGGGAGAATCCCGAGACTATTCAGTACAGGAGTGCCGTGCTCAAGAAGTGGACCCAGTCCGCCCTCTATCTGATACCTCAGATATCACGTTGGCCAAAAAGGGTCTCGGAGATACTTGCAGGTACTGCCGCCGCTGTGGCGATGGCATTTGCTACCTTTGCCTCCATCTTTGCAGAGAAGACATTTCTGAAGAACAGCACGCAATGGGTTCTGATCGTCATTATAGCTTATGTGTTTAAGGATAGGATCAAGGAGTGGTTACGCTCTTTCTTCAAAGCGGTCCTGCCAAAGATGATGGCCGATGAGATCTCTGCGTTTCTGTCGCCCAAAAGCAACTCCAAAATCTGTTCAAGCCGGATAAGGCTCCATTACGAAGAGGCACAAAATATTCCTGCTAGGGTCAAGGAGATCCGAGTGGACAAGACCAATCCTTTTAAGGATATGCTGCCTGAAGAGAATGTCATACACTATGTGCGCAACCTAGAGATGCACCCTCTGACCAAACATAAGATAGAGCGGGAAAAGTTTCCTAGGGAGAATAACTTTACCCTGGTGACTCGCATCCGCCTTGATGATTTTCTCAAGGAGATGGATGACCCCAAGGATATAGTGTTCAGGATGGACCCGAACGCTGATGAGCTGGACCAGCTGAACAGCGAACGAGTCTATCATCTGCATCTGGTTATCCGCGAGAAGGCCGTCAAGGAAGATCTTGATATCTACAGCCACTATACCATTGTCCTGAACAAAGCCGGCATAGTCAGAATTGAACAGATGAGCGATACCTAAAGGCCAATCTTCTTTTCAGCCTCACGCATTGCATCTATGGTCATCTGGATGATAGAGGTAAGCTCCATGTCCAGCATAGCCGCACCCTGTGTTATGATATCGCGGTTCACCCCGGCGGCAAAGCCTTTGGATGCCCATTTTTTCTTGACGGACTTCACGCTCATGCCCTGCATACGCTCAGGCCTCATCAGTGCTGTGGCATAGATCAGGCCTGTGAGCTCATCAATGGTGAAGAGAACTTTTTCCATGATGTGTGTGGGCTCTATATCGCTGCAGATGCCCCAGCCATGGCTACAGACTGAGTTGATGAAGTTTTGATCCGCACCGATTTCCTCCAATAGGGAAGGGGCCTTGGCGCAGTGTTCCTCTGGGAACGAGCCATAGTCCACATCGTGCAGCAAACCAACCAAGGACCAGTACTCCTCATCTTCTCCATAATGGCGTGCAAACCTCTTCATAGTCTCCTCTACACAGAATGCGTGCAGGACCAAAGCCTCGTTGGTATTGTATTTCTTTAGCAATTGTAGCGCCTCTTCTCTGTTGAACATATGCAGCCTCCTCATTACAGTATATTTTTTTTATTCTTGTTAGGGAAGAAACAGGCCTTGCCTGATTGATTATCTTGTTTTCCCAATGGTATTGTTTTTCTTATGGGGAGAATATGATGGATAGTATTGGAGAAATTTGCGAGGCCTTCAGTGGTACGTACGTAGAAATAGGTATGAAAGCTCTTGCAAAGCTGTATGACCAGATAGAAGAGGAGACTGTGCTCTTCTGTACGGAGTATGCAATCGCATGCGCAAGCGGCTGTGGAACATGTTGCGAGCATTTCATGCCGGATATCACCGCCTTGGAAGCGAGGCTGGTAGGGGCATACCTGCTCCTGGAAAAGAGTGATACCTCCCTCATCTCCAAGCTTATCGATGCCAAGAAGCAAGCTTCAGGACCCTGCCCCCTCTACCAGGCTGAAAATCCCTATCACTGTAGTGTCTATCCTGCCAGACCTCTTATCTGTCGCCTCTTTAGTGCATGTGCAACTGCGGATAAGGGGGGCAACGGGGTCTTTCGCCGTTGTCGTTACAACAAGGAAGAGAGCATGCCCTCTTATCTTTCTTTCGGTCCGGAAGTTGCGGTGATGCAGGACTACTCCTACGCCTTGCGCGCCTTGGACAGCAGTGCAAGAGAGGCAGCCCTGCTGCCCAAGATAGTTCTTGAACAGCTGGAGCAGTTGAGTTTTCTTGCAGCAATGATCGAAAGGGAGCGGGATACCACCAATCCTGATGACACACCCACACCCCAGGCCAGTTAGCGGATTACGCGGATGAGATACCCGTTCAGATACTCAGACTCAGGAAACGACAAGCGTATCGGATGGTCCTCAGCTTGGCCCAAGGTCCTCAATATCTGAATCTCCACCCCTGCATCCTCGGCACTCCAGGCAAG
>CAYSIH010000008.1:0-15983 GCA_964431005.1 uncultured Sphaerochaeta sp.
CTCTGGAATCTGCAAGTATTTACTCAATGGACTGCCTATAATCTCAAACAAATGCTATTGTAGGCTAGAATATAAGGCTAGGTAGAGTGTAATGAAGAAAGGGCGAGGATTTAATGGTTGGGTTCATGTGATATTGTTCTTGGTAGTCTTGAGCTGGGGATTCAACAATATCGCTATGAAAATAGGGTTTAGATATCTTAGTGCACCTCAGTTTAGTGGTATGCGCGTCCTGGTAGGCCTCCCCTTTATGCTATATTTTGCTTTTTGGATGCCGGGAAGAATACGTTTTACCAAACAGGATTTCTTAGGCATTGTAACAATAGGTAGCTTGGGACTGGGACTGTTTCTAACATTGTTTCCCATAGGAATCGATGAGACGTCATCATCGCTTGGTGGCATATTAATGGCTACCATGCCTATTCACGTAGTTATCCTTTCTTTGGTCTTTAGGTTTGAACGTCCTGAATGGAAATCTATCGTAGGTGTCCTGCTGACCATAGTAGGACTTATCCTGATTACCATAGCTTCCCACCAACCTGATACGGCAACGCAAAATACCTTGAAGGGCATTTTGTTTATTATCATTGCTGAACTAGGCTATGCTATCAACACCACTTTCTTACGCCCGTATATGAAACGATACAACCCACTGCAAGTAACCGGCTTAGCAATGGCTTCAGCGGTTGTTGTCTTTATGCTTGTCTTTTTCTCTGAAATGAAGGTGTTGTCCTTCTCTAAAATCAATGCAATTAGTTGGATCTGTATCATCTACTCAGGTCTTATTGCCTTTTTATTGGGTAACGTCTTGTGGAATTTTGCAATAAAAGGGATAGGTAGCACTAAGGTCGCAGTATATGGGAATCTACCTCCGGTAATGGTTATTATTCTGAGTGCAATAATCTTTCACGACGTGCTTAACTTCACCCAGATGGTTGGTGCTCTGATCATACTCTCAGGTGTAGTATTAGTGCAATTACGTACACCTGACCCGGTAGAAAAGTTACAGAAAAATGGCCTATCGGTTGATGATTAACCTCAATGCTATCTACAGCACTGTTTTGTGCTGTAGATAGTCTTATAGGTGTCTGTTTAGTAGGGACCCCTGATATGTTGAGCAACCTTCTCTGTATAGAATGTCTCCAGTTTCTTATGAAGGGAGGCAGACAAAGGAGGAAGGGCCGAAATGGCGGCATTATCTTTTGCCTGCTGAGGGCGGCTGGCTCCAGGAATAACCACTGAGACCGCATCATGGTCCAATATCCAGCGTAGAGACATCTGAGCGAGGGTCATGCCCTCAGGTTTGAACGCAGAGAGTTCTTCTGTGAGTTCCACCCCTTTCTCAAAAGGAATCCCTGCAAAGGTCTCCCCAACATTGAATTCAGCTCCATCACGATTGAAATTCCTGTGGTCATTTGTATCAAAGGTAGTGGTTTTCTTCATTTTCCCTGTCAGCAATCCACTTGCCAAGGGAACGCGTGCTATGATGGAGACACCCTTTTCCTGTGCCTTGCCAAACAGATCGGTGATGAGTTTTTGTCGGTATATGTTGAAGATGACCTGCAGTGATGCAAGCCCTTCTTCTTGGAGACAGAAAATTCCCTCTTCAACAGATTCGACACTAGCTCCAAAACTAGCAATCTTGCCTTGCTTTTGCAGGTCCCTCAACACATCGAATACAACACCATCAGAGAGAAATTTCTGGGGCACACAGTGAAGCTGGAGAAGATCAAGCTGCTCCACCCCTAGTCGGGAAAGGGAGTTGTTCGTATGGAGGGTCATTGCCTCTGGGGTAAAGTTTTCCGGCCAGCCTGGATTAGAATTGCGCCCAAGCTTTGTTGCCACAAAGATTTTTCCAGGGTGCTGTTTCAAAAATGTACCGATGAACTCTTCACTTCTTCCATCGCCATATACATCTGCTGTATCGAAGAACGTTATGCCTGCTTCAGCCGCTGTTTTAAGAATTTCCATGGCTGTCTTGGCTTCAACCGTTCCCCAAGAACCTCCGATCTGCCAGGTGCCGAGCCCAACTTCGGATACCTCTGTCTTGTGTAAACCAAAAGATCTCGTAAGCATACTTCGTCCTCCATTTAGTGATAGATAGCTTAATATTAGGAAGAGTCAACACGCAAAGTCAAGGAATAACACTGAAGGTACTAAAAAAGAAAATACTTTTTCCATATGTAACTCATTATGGAGAAAGATTACAGACTTGTTTTTCTAAATATCAGGCTTGTCGCCCTTTCACAGTCTTTTGAACTAAGATGAGTAAAATGGCACTTATGAATAGCATGAGGCTGCTAAGCATAAGGGCATAGCCGAGGTTGCGAACCTCGGCTATGGTAGTAACCAGCCAAGGAAATATCATTCTTCCGATTGTTCCGCTTAGGATATACGAAAGGGAGATGAATGCTGTATTCTTGGGATACCACGTGGCTGTTACTACGATATACATCGGAATCGTTGCACCTGCAAAAAAACCACATAGTCCGACAAGCGACAAAGCGATGAGAATATGGGTTGTAAAAGGCAAAGCAAAAAGAGAGAGCCCAGCTAGGATCATCCCAGAAATTGACAGGGTAAAGGGGTTTACCCCCCTTTGCATGACAAACCCCATGAGCAGGCGGGAAATGGCGATACCTATCCAAAAAACCGTAAGCGAGGTTGCTGTTATTGCAGGGCTCTGTAGCAGTTCCATCTCTACGTAGACGGGAATCCACGTAGCGCAAATGATTTGGCTTCCCATATAGAACATGATGACCAGTGTGTACATAATAAAGGCTCTGTCTTTTAGCAGGGGAAGGATAGGTCCAGCCTGGACCTCTGAATGAGCTTTTGGTCTGGTACCCTGGCTCTTCTCTCTCTTGCCCCTAAAGCTATTCTCCACCCATGCAATGATAAGGACTAGCGCAACAAGCATACCAACCGTGCCATACGCAAAGCGCCACATAGAGCCTTTGAAAGGCAAGATCACAAACCCTGTTAGAATTGCACCAGCACTGAAGCAAAAGTGTAAGAGAGGGATATAAAGGTTTCGTTTCTCATAGTAATCACTAGCTAAGACAGCGTTAGAGCCACTATCGATAAGAAAAGCAGAGAAGCCAATGACCATATACAGCACAAACAACAAAAGCGTACCAGAGGTAAATGCTATTGAAATAAGGGCAATGACAAGGAAACCATATCCAATTCGTGTCACGGTAATCTGACGCAACCGTTTCATTATGATCAAGGATACCAGTATGGAAATCAGCGAACCCATTTGTAAGAAACTTACCAATGAACCTGATTGGGAGATGGTTAAGCCGGTCGAAGCCATAATGTTTGTGGCTAGGGGACCAAGCATATTGTTTGCAATAGCAAAAAAGAAAAAACCAGCAAATAAAAAGACTGGATGCATAGGTACGTACCCTTTTATCTAGATGAATTGCCTATACTGTACCAGTAAAACCTTCAGAAAACAACGATTGATTTGAAACTTATTTAGATGAGTACGTTTCCTAGATTCGGGTAAAACGCGACAAAAGCAGGAATATCTGCTCGCCTATAAAAGCCAAAAGACTGATGACAATGGTGCCGCTCAGTACAAGGGCTGAGTTCCTCAGTGCAAGTCCGCTGATAATGATTGTCCCTAGTCCTCCCCCTCCGATGACAGCTGCGATAGCGGCTGTTCCCAGATTCAGGATATAGCTGTGACGGATACCGGTGAGGATCATCGGCCAGGCTTGGGGAAATTCTGCTATCCAGAGCTGCTGGAAGGCCGTCATACCCATACCCCTAGCTGACTCCTTTACTGCAGGAGAGACTCCTTGGAATCCTACCACCGTGTTGCCTAGGATAGGGAACAGGGAGTACAGGAACAGGGCGAGCAAGGCAGGTTTCCATCCAAAGCCCAAGACAGGATAGGCTAAGATGATTACAGCCGAAGGGGGAAAGGTCTGGATAAAGGCGTTCAGCCGCAAGATAAGCGCCTGAAAATCTTGTCCTCCCCTACGGGTGACCCCTACCCCAATGAGAATTCCTACTACTGCTGCCAAAAAAGTGGCAAGGAGGGTGAGCGCTATGTGCTCACCGGTCATCTCCAAGATAGTTTTCCTAGAGTGTGTGTACCGTCCTGCAGAAGGAAAAAGAAATGACAACACCAGAGTCTGCACCTGAACTGAGAACATAAACACCAGGAGCAACCCTACCAGCAGGACGAGCAATATCAATCTCTTTGTCAGAGTTGTTCCTTTAGCCTCTGCTGATTTTCTGGATAGTTTCAAATCGCACCTCCCCGCACAGCCTCCCCTCTTCACATACGACAGCAGCAGAGGGAAGTCCCAGATTCAAAATCTTTGATACGCACTCCTTCAAGGATGAGTACTGCTGGACCCAATGGGATGCATTGGAGACAGGGCGGTGGATAATCTTCTCTCCAACCCTTGCATATCCAGCTATAGGTTGGCCTTTGGCGTTGAGAATCCAGTACGTTTGGTTTGAACCCTCCCCAAGGGCCTGTTCCACATTGTTTTTGGATCCACTCATTGCCTCTTCCATCCACTGGTCGGCAGTAAAAAGCGTCAAGCGCTGTAACGAACGGTCAGGACCAAGGAACCGCTCTACAAATTCATCTTGAGGATGGGAGAGGATTTGCTCAGGAGTATCGGCCTGCACTATCCTGCCATCCTTCATGATGACCAGATAGTCTGCAAGCCTGATGGCTTCATCCATATCATGGGTGACAAAGACCACCGTCTTCTTCAACTGTCGCTGGATGCGAATAAACTCATCCTTCAACTGCTCGCGGTTTAGCGGGTCCACCGCACCAAAGGGCTCGTCCATAAGCAACATCGGGGGATCGGCACCAAGGGCTCGGGCAAACCCGATTCTCTGGGCCTCCCCTCCAGAGAGTTCATGGGGGTATTTATTGCTGTATATTTCTGGTTCAAGCCGCACTAAAGAGAGCAACTTCTCAACCCGTTCTTTTCTGGAGGATTTTGGCCAGCCTAAAAGACGAGGCACAAGGTCTACATTCTCTTCTACACTTAGGTGGGGCATCAGACCGACAGACTGGATCGCATAGCCCATACTTCGGCGCAGGTCTGTGCTGCTAAGGTTTTGAATTGCCTTATCATCATACGTGATGCTCCCCTTGTCCAGCTTGACCAAGGCATTGAGACAACGTAGCGTTGTCGATTTCCCACACCCGCTGGGACCTATAAGCACCGTTACCCTATTGGCGGGAATGGCGAGCGTCACATCTTGTAAGGCGGCAATTTGTCCGTAGTTTACTGCGATATGCTCTACGGTGAGAAAGGTGTGGGTATCGGTAAGGATGGGGTGCTTATGGTGTTCTTTCATCTAGGTATGTTCCTTATGGGTTGTTCATCCATTTCCTACCACCTTCCCTCTAAGTGGGGATGGGGTAACCAGATGGATGAATATCTGGAAAATGCGATCACTTGCGACGGTCAGGGCGATGATGAGCAACATGCCCAACAGCACCAGATCTACCGATGCTTGGCCAAGGCCCTCAAATACAAGCACTCCCAGCCCGTCGCCTCCTATAAGCTTGGCTAGGGTAGCATTGCCCAGGGTCTGGATCAGGGCAACGCGTATACCATGCAGGACCCCCGGAGCAGCCAAGGGGAAGCGAACCATCCTCCAAATTTGAAACGAGTTCATACCCATCCCCTTTGCTGCCTGAATGACAGACTCCTCAATACTTGAGAAGGCTGTAAAGCTGTATCTGATGATGGGATAGAGGGCGTAGATGCTCAATGCTATGATGGCAGGGGTATTTCCAATACCCTTGATACCCATAGAACGTAAAAAAGGAAAAGCCTGAGAGAGTGTAGAAAGCGGAGTTATCAAAAGACCCAACAGGGCAATGCCAGGGATGGTCTGCAGAAGGTTCAAAAAGGGAAAGATAATCTTCTCCGCCCGCTTATTTTGGAAACTTGCCAAGGCAAGGGGAATGCCTATCACCATACTGAGAGCAAGGCTGATAAAGGTAAGGCGGATGTGTGCAAGCACTTCCTGTGTAATGCGATTGCCAAGGTTTCTGCCTTCCAGCACGATTCCCAGCCTGTCATATGAGCCTTGTGAGGCTACAAACAGGACAGCAGACGCTACAAGGGCGATGCCTAGCAGATCAAAAAGCTTGAACTTGGGTTTCATAAGGAAGATGACTATCACCGCAGCCAGATAGAGATACATGCCAGAGGATGGGCTGTATCGCGCTAAGGGGCCAAATGCTGCTGTGATTTCCGGACCGACTATTGCAAGGACCATCATGGGGAAGAGCAGGCCCAAGACCCCAGAAAGGGTGAGGGCTGTCTCTGATACCCTGCCTTTTTTCATGAATGCATAGAGGGCGATCAGCAAGGGTGGCAACATCAGAAGCAGGACACAGCGCGGGCTTAGTGAAAGCAAGCCACTTTGAATATCTTCTGATATGCGGTTCTCACGGGCAAGATAGAACGGGAAGAAGAAACTTGCCAAAAACAGCAAAAGGACCACCAGGGCAAGCTTCTGTCGGAAATTGATTCGGTTATCAGCTCTATTCACCTTACCTCCGGTAGTACCTTTTGTCTTTTGCGAGCTCACATCATAGATGGTTTGCCCCACGCTTATATCACAACGATACCAGCTGGAAGGAACAGTATCAAGAAGAGAATGAACATAAGAGGAGCGATACATCCAAAACCGACCTGCATGAAAACATCCGCCCCTAGTAGCCTTTCAAAAAGGTAAAAGCTTCATAAAAAACACTTTACACACGTTATCCAAAATAAAGATTGAAGTCGTTTTTCCTGAAACGCCCTGCAAATTTTGTTACTAAAAGCCCATATTCCCTACTGATTCCCTTGTTTTTCCCCTATGCCCTTAGTATATTTTACATGGAGAGCAATTCTCCAGTCACACGTTCAGAGGAGGTAACTCATGAAGAACTATGACGTAATCATTATAGGTACCGGACAGGCTACAGGAACAATCCTACCTGCTTTATTAGCCATGAAAAAGTCCGTTGCCATCGTAGAGGGCGACCGAACAGGAGGCAGTTGTGTAAACTGGGGATGTACCCCAACCAAAACCCTGCTGGCAAGTGCAAGAAATGCACATATGGTTCGACGAGCTGAAGATTTTGGCATTGAAGTCCCCTCTTTTTCTGTGGACTTTCCTAAAGTAATGGACAGGATGAATACCATCCGCAACAGCTCATCAGAAGGCTTTACCGCCTGGCTTGAAGAGAGTACAGATTACTACCGCACCTTTGCGAAGTTTATTGATGAACATACCCTGGAGGTAGGTGATGAAAAGATAAGAGGCGAGCAGATCATCATCCACACAGGCGCTAGGGCTCGAAAGCCGGATATACCCGGTCTTGATGATGTACCTTGGCTGGACAACAAACGCCTACTTAGCCTTACAGAACTTCCTCAACATCTGCTTATCCTCGGAGGCTCCTACATAGGGTTGGAGTTCGCCCAGATATTCAAAAGATTCGGATCGGAAGTCACTATCATAGAGAGGTCAGACGCACTCATATCCCATGAGGATGCTGATGTCAGTAAACGTGCAAAGGCAATCCTGGAAAGTGAAGGCATACATGTAAGCCTTGTCTCTGATGCAACAAAAATTGAGATGAAGGATGAAGGTGAAGTAGAACTCACCTATCTTCAGGGAAAAAACGAGATACAGGTAACTGGAAGCCACCTCTTGATAGGTGCAGGCAGAGTGCCCAACAGTGACAACCTTGCCCTTGAAAAAGCTGGGGTAAAGACCAATGAAAAGGGCTATATCGAAGTTGATGAGTTCTGTCGGACCAACGTCCCTCACATCTTTGCTCTGGGCGACGTCAATGGCCGAGGGGCCTTTACCCATACCTCAGTACATGACGGGCAGGTATACCTCTCCGCCATGAAGGGAGGAGACCGTAAGATTTCTGACAGGATCCCTATCTACAGCCTTTACATGGATCCACCCTTGGCTCGTGTAGGCCTCTCTGAACAACAGGCAAGGCAACAAGAGATACCCTTTCTAGTTGCCAAGATGCAGATGAGTGCCATCAGTCGAGCCAAAGAAAAAAGCGAAACCAAAGGGTTCATCAAGATTTTGGTAAGCAAAGAGGATGATAGCATTCTCGGAGCATCTGTCTTTGGTGTTGGAGGAGATGAGATTATTGGGATGCTTGCCTTGGCAATGGAAGCCAAACTCGGCTACCAGCACTTCCAAAATACGGTCCTGCCCCACCCGACAGTCGCAGAGTTACTACCGTTCATGTTCAGCAATCTTTCCGAAGGGAAAGACGCATAACCATATTGAGTGTCTGGTTCACCAGATAGGTGAATAACCACAGTACGGAGGTACATATGAAAAACATTCTCATAAAGGGATTTTCCCTTATATTTATCATTTCGCTTTTGGCTCTGCCACTCACAGCAGGAGGAAGCTCTGAAAAAGTGGATAAAGCAGAAGTCACAGTAGGATCCAAGATAGACACCGAAGGTGCCTTGCTTGGTAATATGATAGTCCTTCTTTTGGAAAACAAAGGCTTCAAGGTAATCGACAAGACAGGGACAGGGACCAGCCCCATCGTACGCTCTGCCATACTTGCAGGTGAGATAGACATCTATCCCGAATATACTGGAAACGGATTCTATTTCTTCTCAGACAAGGGAGATCCTGACCTCTGGAAGGATTTGGATAAAGGGTATGACCGAGTTGCAAAACTGGATAAGGATGCCAACAATATCGTATGGCTGAAACCCTCTCCTGCCAACAATACATGGGCTATAGCAGTGCGAAGCGACCTTGCCTCATCAGCATCGCTTGCGACACTGGAAGATCTTGCCGTCTATATAAACAAGGGTGGAAAATTCAAACTTGCAGCAAGTGAGGAGTTCGTCTCAGACGAACCCGCACTTCCCAGCTTTGAACGAGGATACGGCTTCAAACTGCGTAACGACCAACTTCTGGTATTTGCCGGTGGGAACACCACCCTCACTGAGAAGGCTGCAGCCTCAGCTCAAGAAGGGGTAAACGCCGCCATGGCCTATGGCACTGACGGCCAACTTGCTGCCCTTGGCCTGAAGGTGCTCACCGATACCAAGAAGATACAGCCGGTCTATGCACCATCGGCCATCGTTCGAGGTGAGGTCCTATCCAAGAGTCCTGAGATCAGGACCATCCTGGAGCCTGTATTTGAGAGCCTTGGTCTAGAGACTTTGCAGACCCTGAACAGCCGCATAGCGGTTGAGGGACAGTCCGCTAGGAATGTTGCCGAAACTTATCTGAAGGAAAAGGGCTTCCTCTAAGATGAAACCAATGCATCCTTGATCTTTTCTATAGACGATCAAGGGGAAGTATGCAGTAGTACAGTTTCTTGAGACTGCCGGAAACAAACTTCCGGCAGTCTTTTTGTTTGCTCCAAACCCTTTTCAGAAAAAGAGAGACCACTCCTAAGCTCTTGAGCATACCGACTCTCAGCCATTTTTACGTTGCTCTTTGAGTCCTGCCCCCCTACACTGAAGAGAGTACCTAACAGGAGGCGCACAAGCATGGATAGTGCATATATAGATTCCCAACTGGCTCGACTGGAAGCACTGCAGGGTACAGATCCTGCTATCTTCAGCCTTGCTGTCCATGCTTTCATCGAAGGGACACTACGAAAACGCTATGACCTTACCACCATGGAAATTGGCTTCAACGACCTGGTCTACAAATTCCTAGACGAGTACAGGGAGAATAACCCAGGCTATATCCCTGAGTATCCCATCCTCAAGGAGTTGAAACATACCCATCTGGAGACCAATGAGGTACGACACAGGTTTTCTCAAGCAGAAGTATCGAGTGCAGAGGTTGCGACCCTTGAGTTGGAGTGCTATTGCAAGCTTACCTGTCTTGGAAGTGAACAAAGGCTCAATACTATCAGGGCCTATCTTTCCAGGTGGGATAAAAGGATTTCATTGGGTTCGTTGGCTATAGAGTATGAACGGATGCAGAATCTTTATGCCTATGAAAGGGCGAATAATGTACAACTTGCACAGCAAGTGACTACCCTCACTGAGGAAAAACAACGGTTATGGGAGTTAAATACCCGTCTGAAGAACGACACTGTAGAGCTGACAAGGCTGGAACAGGGTACGCACTCACATACAAAAAAAGTCGATCGTTTGCGCAAGGAACGCTTTGAAACACAAGAGAAGATCCGCGAGATGCAGCAAAGGATCCAGGGTCTTGAGAAAGCCCAGGAGTATATGGATGCGATGAGGCGTATGACGGTCTTTACCAGGACGCGCGGCTCGTATGAAAAGCTCATGTTGCGCCTCACCAGCGAACAGGCTTCCATCCTGGAGCAGATACACCTCGATGGAGATTTTCTCATCAAGGGCAGTGCCGGGACAGGCAAGTCTCTGGTTCTGATCAAAGCGATGGAAAAGGCGATGCAAAGAGGGCCCAGTGCAACCATTATGCCAAAGGTTGCACTGCTTACCTTTACCAACACCCTGGTAAAGTTCAACAGGTATATGGTCTCCATTCTTTCCAAAGGGGAAGATAGCCCCCCAGTCTCCACTGTCGATGCCTTTCTGCTTGAGCGGCTCCAGACTTTCCATCCAAGCTGTCAACCCAGCACAGACATTCTTTTGGACCTTTGTGAAAAACATACCTTTGAAGGGATGAGTGCGCAACAGCTTGCTCATGAGATCGACTGCTTCCTTTTGAAGCAGGACATCTCCTACAAGGAATATGTAGACGACCTCATCACAAGGAAAGGGATGAAAAAACCCCTTAAAAAGAAGCAGAGGGAGCAAATCTGGCTTGTTCGTGATGCTGTGGCCCTAGAGATGGAGCAACAAAAAAAATTCAGCTTTTCCTATATACCCGTCCTCTTGATACAGCTCCTGCAAGAAAAAGGAAGAAGAGAGGACCTCTTTGACCAGCTATTTATCGATGAGGCACAAGATCTTGGTACGGCAGCACTACGGGCCCTTAAACTTCTCAGTAAGGGTTGTGTGGTCCTGTGTGGTGATGAAAGGCAGTCCATCTACCAGGTTGGTCCGTCCTTTACTCGCTCGGGCATTGATGTGGTAGGAAGGTCCAAGTCCCTTAGGACAAACTTCCGCAACTCAGTGCAGATTCATAGCTTTGCCAAAGCCTTCAAGGCTACAGGGAAAGAAGAGGAGAGTCGGACGCATGCTCTGGCATTCCGCGATGGGCCCATGCCGGAACTTTTCCGCTTCATCAACAAAAAAGAGCATATGCAATTACTCGTAGACCGAGTCAACTTCTTCAGCTCGCTGTTGGAGTATGAGAGGGAAAACATCTGCATACTCACTCCATCAAAACAGGATTTTCCCCTTATTCGCCAAACTTTGGAAAAGGCAGGGCATGCAGTCTCTGAAGTATTGGACAAGGAGTTTACCTTTGAGGAGAGTGACTCCATACGGTTGAGCACCCTGCACTCAGCAAAAGGGTTGGACTTCCCTGTCGTACTGCTCTGCTTGGGATCTGAGCCCAAACAACAAGGTCAGTACGATGTAAAGGCCAATGAACAACTGCTGAGAAATCTCATCTATGTCTCCATAACCCGATCACTGGACCATCTGAATCTGTTCATCCCAGCCAATACAACCACCCAGGTGTATCTAGACTTGGTTGAATGTTTTTCTGCACTGCAAAACGGATTGGGATACTAGAGGGCTGTCCATCCCCCATCAACCAACAACAGCGTACCAGTGACCATATCTGCGCCATCGCTACCTAGATAGAGTACCGCTGATGCGACATCATCGATGGTCGCTACCCTGCCTCGGGGTATCTTAGCCAGCACTCCTGCCAGGAATTCAGGATTGTCCAACCGCTCGGCCGTGCCGGGGGTGCGGATAAAGGTGGGGCCCACGGCATTAACGGTGACCCCTCGTCCTGACCACTCAACTGCAAGGGTTTTGGTCAGCATATTCACCCCGCCCTTTGAGGCGCAGTAGACCGCTTCTTCAGGTATGGCGACAACAGAGGCTTGGCTACTGATATTGATGATCCTTCCCCTGCCCCGCTTGAGCATCTTGATCCCAACAGCCTGGCAACAGAAGAAGGTTCCCTTGAGGTTCAGGTCCATCATCCAGTCCCAATCCTGTTCGGTGATGTCCTCTGCCGGGATGGGATTTCCCATACCCGCATTATTTACCAGGATCTCTATGCTTCCCATCTTCTCTTCCACTTGTTCTACACATGCCTTGATGGAAGCAACATCCCTTAGATCAAGGGAGAAGACTTCACAGACTCCCCCTTCGCTCCTGATCTCCTGTGCGAGGATCTCCAAGCTGGCGCCATCTCGTGATGCTACGGCGACCTTAGCCCCTTCCTGGGCAAAGATCTTTGCAAGCCCAAGGCCAAGGCCTTTGCTGGCTCCGGTGATAAGGGCAACCTTTCCCTCCAGATCGGATCCAAATTTCTTCTGCATACAAGCCTCCTGTAATAAACCCTACGGTAGGATACTCGTCCGGTCAAGGTACAAGCTCTACACCTCCACCTTAAAAGTTCCAAGGCCTTTGATGCTGCGCTCGTAATACAGGGTCTTGCGGTACAGCTCTTCAATAGAGGGATCTACCATGGGCCCTATGGTAGATTCCTCATCATAGCGCTTGGCAATGATGCAATTCTTCTCAACCTTCTTCCAAGGCAGGGATCCTGTATGAATAAATCTGATAAGGTCCCCTTGTAACTCTTCTGCCACCGCATAGATCGGATCCATATCCCGATCGAGGAGAAACATCGGCTTGATAAGTCTGTTTTCCAGATTACCAAACACATAGGGAAGGTCTGAGGAGTGTACAGCATGCATTCCCTGCATCTTCAACGCCTTAGTCTCGAAATCAAATCGATACATCCACGTCGGGCTGTGCTCGGAGCTTGCCTCTGCAAACCAGATGCTCGACATCCTGAAGAGTAGGTCGGTATACATAAAGGATCGCACCCGTTTCTCTCCATAGCAGGAGGCATAAGTCTCTGTCAGTTCTTTCTTGAGGTGTTCAGATTCCAAGGCAATGCTCTGTTCAACCAGATGGTTGAGGTTGAACAGATTGGCTAAGGGCTTTATCGCCATAAAACCCATCTCTTCACCTGTGGTGCCTATGAGCAGGGGCTTATCCCTGCCTTTTCCTTCAATGGCCGCGGGTATGGGGTGTCCCTCTACAAACTCTTCATCAAGGGTGAGACGGTAGGTTGCAGCCCCTAAGCTGTGGTTTTTGGTAAACTTATGCTGCAGATCAACCAGATCTTCTGTTGAGAGGCTCTCCAACTGCTCCTTTGAGCCAATGTCGGCAAACTCAAGAAAGGATGCCGAAGTTTCAAGGCACTCATTCTTACACTGAACCTGATTAGGACCTCCACTGAGTATGATAGCCTGAGAAAACAGGTCCTTGGCTTTTCCTATAGTGGAGATGACGCTGACCATGGTCGCTCCTGCCGATTGACCCATGATGGTAACCCTGGAAGGGTCCCCTCCAAAACAGTGGATATGCATTTGCACCCACTTTAGAGCAAACAGCACATCCGCGAGGCCGTTGTTACATGTGTAGGTAGGGTCGAGAGAGGAGAAAGAGCAGAATCCCCATATGTTCAGACGGTAATTTACCGTTACCACAACTACCTCGCCTTTCTTGGCCAAGGTTGATCCTTCATAAAAGGATTCACTGCCAGAGCCATGCTGAAAGGACCCTCCATGGATGTAAAACAGTACGGGAAGAAGCTCTTCCTCCTTTTGGGGTGTCCATATGTTCAGCCTGAGAGAGTCCTCTCCCATCTTCTTTCTCAACAGGCTCTTCTGCGGGCAGATGGGCCCATACTGGGTGGCATCGAGAATTCCATCCCACCCATTGATTGGCAGTGGGCGAGCGAAACGATTCTTTGCATGAAGACTTTGTGCATAGGGGATACCTTTGTAGCTGTAAATCCCTTTGGACAGAGTTCCGCCGATAGCACCCAAGGAAGTTTGTACGATAAGCTCTGTTTTTACCATTGCAGATCTCCCTCATGTTTATGATAGCCGCCCTCTGCTCAGAACACAAGCAAGAGGATATTTACTGGGCATTTGCCGGTATCTTTCGACATTTTCCCTTTGGCTGTTTCACAATTTTGTTTTTGGTATGACAAGGAACAATTGACATTGGACTCAAAAAGGGCACATAGTCGGTAGGCAGATACCTCTTACAGCAAGGACTGAGCTCATGAACACCAGAACACAAAGCATCTATCGTACAGGGATGAAGATTCGTCCCTTCCTATTCGCCATACTTTTCAGTGGCCTCGCCTATGGATTCTACCGCGGGGTCCAAGACAACTATCTTGCAGAAATAGTGCAGATCACCAAGTTTGAACGGGGAATTGTGGAGTTCTTTAGGGAGTTGCCTGGCCTTTTGCTCATATTCATCCTCGCTGCGATGTACCGTTTCAGTGAGACCAAGGTATTCAAGATCGGCACGGCCATCATGCTCGTCGGTGTTATCGGAATATTGTTTTTGGGTACCTCCAAGGTTCTTGTAATCCTCAGTATGGTCATTTTCAGCTCTGGTGAGCATATTGTCATGCCGATGAAGCACTCCCTTTCACTGACTATGGCAAACAAAGGCAAGGGAGGAGCCTCGTTAGGCATCATCTCCAGTATCAGCCACGGGGGAAATATCGTAGGGTTTTTAGGAGTCTCAGCCCTGTTTTTGCTCTTTTCTGCCATGGGAATACCCAAAGGTGCAATAACCGGTTTCAGGGTCGTATTCATCATAGCAGCTTTGTTGCTGGTACTCTCCACGCTCATTGCCCTTGGCATGAAGGACCAAGGCAAGAGCGTGCAGAGGAGTCGGATATATTTCAATAGGAAATTTTCGAAGTACTATATGCTGGAGGTCTTCTATGGAGCCCGTAAGCAGATATTTTTGACCTTCGCCCCCTATGTGCTCATACTCTTCTATGGGGCAAATACCTCCGTAATTGCCTTTCTTCTGGCCATCTGTGCAGCTTTTGGCATGGTACTCTCTCCACTTATCGGCCGTCTCATAGACCGCCTGGGGTATAAGACCATCATGGTAAGCGACACGCTTATCCTCATGGTCGTCTGCTTCTTCTATGGCTTTGCCCACCGCTTGTTTCCTATGCACATCGCTTTCATCGTTGTCTGCATCAACTTTGTGCTGGACTCTGTCATCTCGCTAGCAAGCATGGCGTCGAATGTCTACGTACAGGACCTCTCCTCCACACCTGAGGAGATGACGGCTACCATCACTACAGGGATATCAGTTAATCACCTCATCAGCGTCATCATTGCCCTGCTAGGCGGCCTTATCTGGGAGAAGCTCGGCATAGAGGTTCTCTTCTCCCTCTCCGCCCTTCTGGGCCTGGCGAACACCCTCTATGCTGCGACTATCAAGAAGCCGGAAACCTCCATGATGGACTATACACAAACATCAGAACAGCAGGTGTGAGAGTATAAGCCCTAGGGAAAAACAGAGGCTAAAAACAACATAGACTCGTGCGATCGAACCCATGTTGGGTTGTTTTGTACTATTGGAGAAACCTCGGCGTACCATCGCCCTAAACTCAAAGGAACCAAACAGGAAAAAGGGCACCAGGGCTATGAGCAGAACCAAGGGATAGATTCCCAAGGCAAAGAGAGCTATGGACAAAGCTACGACAAGAACTGCCTCAACAACCAACAAGGAGGTCGTTCCCCACTTGCCCAGCACGATCGTGAGGGTCTTTCTCCCGGCTTTGGCGTCGCTGATTCGGTCACAGCTGTTGTTCACTGAAAGTATCATCGCTATCAGCACAAGAAATGGCAGGGATGCAAGCGCAGCTTGTATGGTAACAGTTTGTGCCTGCACAAAATATGAGATGAGAAACAAAACCGTGCCCAAAAAGAACCCTGCAAACAGCTCCCCAAAGGGGGTGCGGGAGATGGGGTACGGACCTCCTGTATAGGCAAAGCCCACCAACATGCAGACTCCTCC
>CAYSIH010000008.1:16083-22101 GCA_964431005.1 uncultured Sphaerochaeta sp.
AGGCAAAGGTTCCCATGCTGATAATCTTGGTACGAATCTCAATGATTCGCAAAAATTGTTTGAAAGTCATGCCAAATGATACCATAGATACCTATTCCAGCGTCAAAAAAAGGCGAATAAACCAGAAAGCTTGCGATAATCGCCTAACTGTATATTGATGCACTGTGTATGCATCCTCTATACTCTTATGCAAGAGAAGGATTGCCTACTGTTCTGTGAACAGGTATTTAATTTCCACTCTACAAAATCGGAACTACACAGGAGAGACTCTAGTATGCGTAAAAAGACAATCTTACTTTCACTTGTGATCCTCGTTGCTTTGACCACCCTCTATGCCGGAGGACAGGCCGAATCATCTAAGGGTGACAGCCTGGACAGAAGCAAGCATTTCATAACTGTAGCGACAGGGCCGACCAGTGGTCTGTACTATCCTATCGGAGGGGCTTTTTCCTCTCTGTTCCAGAACAGACTTGGCTATAAATCATCAGCTCAGGCCACAGGAGCCACAGCTGAAAATATAACTCTTATCCGTGAAGGTGGGGCTGAAATGGCTATCGCCATGAGTGATGCAGTTGCCCAGGCTTATAGCGGCACCGGAGCGTATGAGGGAAAGAGTCCTGCAAAAGAACTCAGGGCCCTTACCGGCCTCTATCCCAACTATGTTCAGCTGGTCACCACTACCAAGACCGGCATCACCAAGTTTACGGACCTCAAGGGCAAACGTGTTGGTATTGGAGCTCCTAACTCGGGAGTGGAACTCAATGCTCGCATGATGTACGAAGCCCATAACATGAGTTATGAGGACAGCAAGGTCGATTACCTCAACTATGGTGAGGCCATCGGACAGCTGAAGAACAACCTCGTCGATGCAGTCTTTGTTACCAGCGGCATTCCCAATGCCACCATCATGGAGCTGGGAACATCGGCTCAGATTGTGCTCATTCCTATCGAAGGAGAAGGTCTTGCTAATCTCATCAAGAAGTATCCCTTCTTTGTCCAGGCTACGATCCCTGCCGATACCTACAATACAAAAGTTGATATTGTCACAGCAACAGTGCGTAATATCATGATAGTCAACGAGAATCTTCCCGTAGATGTCGCCTATGACCTTACCAAGGGGATCTTCGAAAACATCGAGGATATCCAGGCTTCCCATGCAACTGCAAAGAAGCACATTACCTTGGAGAACTCTCATCTCGGGGTAGACCTTCCCATGCATGAGGGCGCTGCTAAGTACTATAAGGAAATAGGCCTCAAATAAGGGGTATGGCAAACAAGCACAAAACCATTTGGCTTACCGTCTTCATCATCCTGATGGGGACGGTAGGTCTTTTTCTCCTTTTCTTCCGCCTTGGAACCATACAAGTGATCACCCTCTCCCACCAGGAGAGCGGCAAGATATTTATTCAACAAGAGACAGAGGCACAAGACCGCCTCACCTTTAACTGGATCCACTCCCTTGAACTTATCCCATGGGTTGAAGAGTACACCATAGAGGATGACAACACTTTTATCCTGCATACTATCAGGGTTGCTGGTTTTGGTGCGGGCATCCCTGAGAACAAGGGAAAGGTATCCTTTGAAGGGGGAATGGTGGTAATGCGAGAGATCAACGAACGATTCGATCAATTTACATGGATCAACTCACAAAGTGCATTGGTTTCCATCACCATCAATGATAAGGTCCTAATACACGGATCTGATCTTCCCCATCACCAAAGGCTAAAACTAACATTACAAGGAAAACGAGCAATATGTCCAAGATTCCCCTCGATACAACAACTACATCCTTAAGCGATCACCAGCAGGAGCTGTTGGAAAAATTCGCGCGGGAGTCAAAGGTAAAGAAATTCGACAGCCATTTTCTACAAGAGGGTGTCTACTATGGTGCCATCGGCATAGCTTTATATCATTTCATCACCTCCTTCATCGGTTACCCTGCTACACACCTGCACCGCTCCTTGCATGTGGCTCTGATGCTCGCCATCACCTTCTTTATGTACCCTTCCCATAAGAAGGCAAGCAGAACAAAGATGGTCTGGTATGACGTGGTTTTGGCTCTGGGATCCCTTGCAGTAGCCGCCTATGTCTGGGGAGATTACATCAACTTCATCAACAGGATGGGAAGCCCCAGCCTGATGGATGTCATCATGGGCACCCTTCTGATCCTCTTGGTGCTTGAGGCTTCCCGAAGGATCTCAGGATGGCCTTTGGTCATCCTGAGCCTGCTTTTCATTCTCTATGGACTTGTGGGACGGAGCCTGCCGGGAATCCTGATGCACCGTGGGTACAATTGGAGCAAATTGGTAAACCATATCTTTATCAATTCAGAGGGCATCTACGGCACATCTGTGGACGTAGCAGCCTCGTATATCTTCCTGTTCATCCTGTTCGGCAGTGTAATGAACAAGAGTGGCATGGGAAAGTTCTTCAATGATTTGGCCCTTGCCTTTGCAGGCAGCTCCAAAGGAGGGCCGGCAAAAGTAGCAGTCATTGCATCAGGCTTTTTAGGGTCCATCAACGGCTCTGCTGTAGCCAATGTGGTCACCACCGGGGCCTTTACCATCCCTCTTATGAAAAAGACTGGCTACAGTCGGGAGTTTGCAGGTTCAGTTGAGGCATCGGCCTCAGTCGGGGGGCAACTTTTACCACCCATCATGGGAGCAGCAGCCTTCATCATGGCTGAGATGCTGGGCATCAAGTATGGGGTGATAGTCATCAGTGCAACCATCCCTGCACTGCTCTATTATCTAGGTATCATCGTGCAGGTACAGTTACGAGCCTCAAAGAACAACCTCCAAGGGATTCCTAAGGAAGATCTTCCAAAGGTGCGCCAAGTCATGAAGGAGCGTGGACACCTTCTGATCCCCATCCTATTTTTGCTGTATATGTTGCTATTCAGTGGTAACACCGTAATCTTCTCAGCCTTCTGGGCGATAGTGGCGACGATTGTAGTCAGTATGGCTAGAAAGACCACCAGAATGAGCTTTAGGGATATCCTCGATGCTTTTGCAGAAGGGACAAAGTCTGTGGTATCGGTAGCCGTTGCCTGTGCTGTGGTGGGAATCATCATAGGGGTAGTCAGTCTTACCGGATTTGGCCTGAACATGGCCAATGCCATCATACAGCTAGGTAGGGCAAACCTGATGCTTACGCTCGTGCTGACCATGATCACTTGCATGATCCTGGGCATGGGCCTTCCCTCCATCCCGGCCTATCTCATCACCGCTACCATGGCAGCCCCGGCCCTGGTTAAGCTTGGCATCCCCCCCATTGCAGCGCATATGTTTGTCTTTTACTTCGCGATGTTTGCAAACATTACCCCACCAGTTGCACTGGCATCCTTTGCAGCAGCTGGCATTAGTGGTGGCGATCCTATGAAAACGGGCTTACAATCGGTAAAGCTCTCCCTGGCGGGCTTCATTGTCCCGTACATGTTTATCTACAACACAGCACTGCTGCTTATAGACACCACCTGGATCATAGCGATACGGGTCTCCATTACAGCCATCATTGGTGTCTGTATGATCGGGATGGCTACTGAGGGGTATATGTTCACCAAGATGCACAACGCTCTCAGAGCCACTGCCTTTATAGGTGCCTTGATGCTCATCTCAGCCAATGTCACCCAAGACTTCATAGGAATTCTTATTCTTATTGTAGTGCTGGTGGTCCAGAAGATATTGGCTAAGAAAGAAGTTGCGTACCTGAAGTAGGCGGAAGCGGAAAAACAGGGCAAAAACTACTACCAAAAGAGAGAGCAATCCTTGTACGAGGGTTGCTCTCTTCTTTGGTATACCTGCCGAGTAGCTTTAGGGCGTGTCCCTACGCGCCTGTTCTCCCTTTTTTCATCGAGGTTGCTATGGCATCAGCCATAGATACCAGTTCGTCTGCCTGCTCAGCCTTAAGGCTACTTTTAATATCCATAGATGCGAGGATCTCACACTCCTTCAAGGTAGAGACCATCTCCTCCATACCCTTTTTGGCAGCACTCGCCCAACTGTGGTTTCCTATGATGGCCACTTTTCTATTTTTCAGACCTAAGGCTGAAAGATCTTCAAGCAAGTTTGCCATCCCAGAGTAGAGATGCATGTTGTAGGTGGGGGAAGCTACCACAAGGTGGCTGTTCTCCCAGACTTCGCTGACTATATAGGATAGATGGGTCCGCGAGACATCGAACATCCTGATATCCTTGATGTCGCGTTCTGACAACAAAAGGGCAAGCTTGTTGGCCGCACTCTCAGTATTTCCATACATTGAGGCGAAGGCTATAACCACCCCCTCACGTTCAGGAGTATAGGTGGACCACCTCTGGTACTTATCAAAGATATACTGGATATTCTCTCTCCAGATAGGCCCATGCAAGGGGCATATCATGGAGATGGAGGAAATGGGTAGCTTCTTGAAGGCCGATTGGACCTGAGAGCCGAACTTACCTATGATGTTTGCATAGTATCGCCTTGTCTCAGAAAGAAAATGACGTTCATAGTCCACCTGATCAGCGAAGATATTTCCATTTAATGCCCCAAAGGTGCCGAACGCATCGGCAGAAAAAAGAATCTTCTTGCTCTTTTCATAGGTTAGCATCACCTCAGGCCAATGTACCATAGGGGCAAAATAAAATTCCAAAGTATACTCACCTAGTTCAAGGACATCCCCTTCCTTAACCAGAAATTTATTCTTCTCGATATCCAGATTGTAAAACTGGTTGAAAAGTTGGAAGGTCTTCTTGTTGCCCACTACCTTCACATCAGGATATCGCCTGACCAGCTCCTCTATATTGGCGCAGTGATCAGGTTCCATATGGTTGACCACCAGATAATCCAACTTCCTTCCATCCAGAGCGCCGGTTACATTCTCCAGGAACTGCTGTGTCACTGAAGAGTCGACAGTATCAAGCAGGGCTGTTTTTGTATCGGTAAATAGGTAGGAGTTGTACGAAACCCCATAGGGAATCGGGAAAAGATTCTCAAACTTCTCAAGGCGCCTGTCATTGGCCCCAATCCAATACAGTGATGGTAATATTTCATGTATGATATGCACAATGGTACCTCCATATTAATTCATAGCAATATGCTTTACTTAACATAGTATACCAAACCCACCCTTCCATTAAAAGGGTTGTGCGCTATTGTATTGCGCCATTGTCCAATACAAATACAAGAGAATCGCCCATAAAAAACCAAGCTATAGATTTCCTGACATCATGAATCTATAGCCTGGTGAGATAGTAAGGTGGGGTCAGTTCAGCAAGAAAAGATGTTTACTTTACCTTTGGAGGTTCTTTTTTAGCAGGAGCTTTTTTTGCTTTTGGAGCCGGCTTTTTTGCCGGAGACTTGGCCTTGGCAACGGGTTTTTTAGCTGTGGCCTTTTTAGCAGGGGCTTTGGAAGCAGGTTTTTTAGCTTTTGCATCAGGCTCCTCAACTTTGGAAGCCGGCATGTTCCCTGCCTTGGGCAACTCCTGGGTTTTAGGCAGTGGAGCAGGTTTGTCATCTACCTTACCAGCTTTCTTCACTTCAGGATCTGGTGTAGGTTTCTCTTCAGCTTTAGGTGCTTCCGGTGCTTTGGAAACAGGTGCTGGTGTAGGTTTCCCTTCAGCTTTTGTTGGTGTTTCTGTCACAACTTTCGGTGGGGTTTTTTCACTAGGTAAAGCTTCTGCCTTTTCGTTACCGGTAACATTGGCCTTTCGCCATTGTAGTATGATAAGTGCTGCAAAAATTACAACAGTGGCAATGAGTGCTACTGTTTTCAACCCCGGACTGCGAACCCCTATCAGAATAACGACAAAGATGACAACCATGGCAATTAGGTAGCCTATGGTGTATTTCTGCAATTTCTCTTTTTCTTTACGCGTGTTCATCACTGCTCCTTTTACAGATTACTATGCTGAAAATATGCATAATTTGAGGAAAACATAAGTCTTCCCTAGTGATAAATGATACCCCATTCTGGCTATTTTAACAATCATTTTGTTCCAAACAAAGAAAATGTGTCTCCCAGCAAAGATTAATTTGAGAG
>CAYSIH010000009.1:0-20934 GCA_964431005.1 uncultured Sphaerochaeta sp.
ATCCCCTTGGTGGCCGACATACATTTTGACTATAAGCTAGCACTGGATGCAATTGCATGTGGAGCCCATAAGATACGCATCAATCCGGGAAACATCGGTGCTAGGTGGAAAGTTGATGAAGTGGTCAAAAGTGCATTGGACAACAATGTTGCCATCCGCATCGGCCTTAATAGCGGTTCCTTGCCCAAAGGTGAGGAACCCATGCCACTGTTGATGAGCAACTCTGCCTTGGAGTATCTGAACTGGTTTGAAAGCTTGGGCTTCACCAACTCGGTTGTCTCCCTAAAGGCCAGCGATGTGGAGACGACCTATGAGGCTAACAAGCTTTTTGCCTCGCAAAGTGGGTATCCCTTGCATTTGGGAGTGACCGAAGCAGGATCTGTTGTCTCCTCTGTCACCCGCTCCACCTGGGCCTTGGGCAGACTGCTCAGCAGTGGTATCGGCAGCACGCTGCGCATCAGTATCACCGGAGAGATTGAGACTGAAGTACAGGCTGGAGTTGAACTTCTGAGGACTTTAGGATTACGCAAGGGCGGTATCCGTATTGTCAGTTGCCCTCGCTGTGGTCGGCATAGCTTTGATTCACAGGCTTTCTTGCAATCCATTGAGAAGGATCTGATGACGGTACAAAAGGACCTTACTGTTGCCATTATGGGCTGTCAGGTAAACGGACCGGGTGAAGCAAAGCATGCGGATATTGCGATTACAGGGATTGGAAGGGAGATCTTCCTCTACGAAAAAGGTGAACTGGTAAGAAAAGTAGGCCTTGATGAGGCTCGAGAAGCAGTATTGGAAGCGGTAAGGAATGCAGAATAAACTCATAATAAAGGGTGCGCGTGAGCACAACCTGAAAAATATAGATATCGAACTGGAAAAGAACAAGCTCATCGTCATCAGCGGAATTTCCGGAAGCGGAAAGAGTTCGCTGGCCTTTGACACGATCTTTGCAGAGGGCCAAAGACGGTATGTGGAGAGCTTAAGCTCCTATGCACGCATGTTCCTTGATCGAATGGACAAACCTGATGTCGATTACATGGAAGGGCTCAGTCCTGCTATTGCCATTGAGCAGAAATCAACGCAGAAGAACCCGCGTTCTACTGTAGGAACCATTACAGAGATTTATGACTACTACCGCCTATTCTGGTCCCGTGTAGGGACGCCTCACTGCCATAAGTGCGGACGTGAAATAACCGAGATGAGTATCGACCAGATCATTGAGGCAATATACAAGGCTAAGGACGAAAGTAAGATCATTGTCAGTGCCCCTGTCGCAATAGGGCGAAAAGGTGAATTCAAGAAGGTGTTCGAGGATGCTAAAAGCGGTGGGTTCCAACGCGTTAAGGTTGATGGTGAGTTGTTGGATCTCGATGAGAGCATCAACCTCGACAAGCAACAGAAGCACTCCATAGATGTGGTGGTGGACCGTCTCATCCTTCGTTCCGATGCCAGGCAGCGCCTTGCTTCAAGCATTGAGACCTGTAACGAGATGACCGGTGGCCTGGTAAAGATAACCTTCATAGCTGAGGACGACAGCGAACACGAGGAGATCTACAGCGAACGTAACAGCTGCTCTCACTGTGGGATAACCCTGCCGGACCTTGAACCGCGTCTGTTCAGTTTCAACAACCCCTTCGGAGCCTGTCCTGAGTGTAACGGTCTTGGGGTAAAGACTGAATTTGATCCCGACCTGATCATTCCCGACTACTCAAAAAGCTTCAATAAAGGAGCCATAGCTACTCAAAATCCTGAAGCTGAGTGGTCGCGTATCCCTTTTGAAGCGTTGGCCAACCATTTTGGCTTTACCCTGAACACCCCGTTCAGCAAGTTGGACCCCAAGGTGATCGATGCAATCCTCTACGGCACCAAGGAAAAGCTTACCATGGAGTACACCAAGGAGAAACGCAAAGAGCTTTATCGGGTAGAGAAACCTTTTCCTGGGGTGATACCAGACTTGCAACGACGCTACTATGAGACGCCCAGCATGCAGATCCGCATGTGGATGAACTCCTTTCAGAACTCCCATATTTGTGACAGTTGCCATGGGGACAGACTACGCCCCGAAGCCCTTGCGGTAACCATCAAGGGGATGAACATCATGGAGGCGACCCGCCTCTCTGTCAAAAACTCCCTGGAGATATTCAAGGAGTTTTCCCTGACTGAAAACCAGAAGATCATCTCAGCCCAGGTTCTCAAGGAGATTCGCTCGCGCCTGCGCTTCCTCAGTGATGTAGGACTCACCTACCTGACCATTGACCGAAGCAGCGCTACCCTCAGCGGAGGGGAGGCCCAGCGCATCCGCTTGGCAACCCAGATAGGGTCTGCCCTTAGTGGGGTGCTGTATGTCTTGGACGAACCCTCCATAGGGTTGCACCAGAGGGATAACCAGAAACTCATCGACACCCTGAAGAACCTTCGCGACCTGGGAAATACCGTATTGGTGGTCGAACATGATGAGGCAACCATACGCGAAGCGGACTACGTCGTTGATTTGGGTCCTGGAGCAGGGGTCCATGGGGGGTACATTACCGCCCAAGGGACCCCTAGCGAGATCGAAGCCAACCCTGCGAGCATAACCGGACAGTTCTTGAGTCGCAAGCTCACCATTGCCATCCCTGACAAACGCAGGAAGGGTAACGGAAAGAAGATTGTCATCAAAGGCGCTTCTAAAAACAACCTCAAAAGCATTGATGTGGACATCCCCTTAGGCAAGATGATAGTGCTGACCGGTGTATCGGGTAGCGGCAAGAGTTCCTTACTCAACGAAGTTCTTCTTCCTGCAGTAAAGCGACAGCTGGCTCAGAAAAACCCTAACTTTGACGGATACTCCTCCCTAAGCGGTGTACAGCATCTGGATAAGGTCATCAACATTGACCAAAGCCCCATAGGAAGGACTCCTAGGAGCAACCCTGCAACCTATGTGGGGGTATTCACCCCCATCAGGGACCTGTACGCATCCCTTCCTGAGAGCAAGGCCCGTGGGTACAAAAGCGGAAGATTCTCCTTTAACGTAGCTGGAGGAAGGTGTGAGAACTGCAAAGGGGATGGGACGCTGAAGATTGAGATGAACTTCCTCCCTGATGTCTATGTGACGTGCGATGTCTGCCATGGCAAGCGCTTCAACAAGGAGACGCTTGCAGTCAGGTATAAGGGGAAGAACATCGCTGATATCCTAGCGATGACCATGGACGAGGCAGCAGAGTTTTTCACAGCCATTCCTCGCATAAAACGTAAGCTTGATACCCTTATCTCTGTAGGTTTGGGATACATCAAGCTTGGGCAGAGTGCGACCACCCTCAGCGGTGGTGAGGCTCAAAGGGTAAAGTTGAGTCTCGAACTGTCAAAGTATGGTACGGGAAAGACTCTCTATGTCCTGGATGAGCCTACGACCGGCCTGCATTTTGCTGATGTGAAAAAATTGATGGAGGTCATCAATCGGCTTGTCGATGGAGGTAATACGGTAGTGCTCATTGAGCACAACCTTGACGTCATCAAACTGGCGGACCATCTTATCGATCTAGGCCCTGAAGGTGGGGACGGCGGTGGGATGGTCGTCACTTGTGGGACTCCTGAGCAAGTTTCCCTATGCAAAGACTCTTTCACGGGGTATTATCTCTCACAGATACTCCATGAAACAGATTGACCGGTTACCATTAAAAAAACTGATAGGTGTTGCACTCTTGTTGTTGGGGTGTTCTTTTTCGTTGTTCGCACTTTCTGAAGGCAATCCACAGCTTTTGGCCCTCTCTATCGGGCAGGCAAGTGATGCAGAGCTGCAGGCTATGGTTACAATGCGTAATCTTGATTCTGGTTCAAGCGAAGAGATGCGCTCTAGGCTATACGCCTATCATGGCATCAAAGCGATTACATTAGAGGAAGTGCCTTCTTCAAAACAGACCTATATCTTGAATATTCTTCATGCCGATCTGGTATATAACGACCGCTCCCTCTCTTCCTTGGTAGTGCTGGAGGGCAGTACGGCAGTTGAGTTTTCGCTACAAGGTGACGAAAGGCTCAAACAGCTTTCAGCGGATAAGATGATTGTTGACTTGGAAAACAGTCTGCTCATTGCCTTTGGAGAGGTTGTGTTCGATGAGGGGGGTGACACGGATTCGGTGCAGAAGGTAACCGGTGATATCGTAACCCTCAACTGGCACACCAAAGCCCTCTTGGTCACTGGTGGCACGACCACTACAGAGAGAAAGAACAGTGAAGATGAGGATGTCAGCTTCTTCACCACCGGTGATACGATCTCCTACAACGGATCTGGTGATGGCATCTACTTTGACAAGGGGTTCATCACCACCAATAAGAAACATGCCTATTCATCCATTACAGCAGAGAGCCTTGCCTTTCTCAGTGGTGGGGATCTCATGGTAAAGAATGCCTATCTATCCATAGGAAGGGTACCGGTACTCTGGGTCCCTGCCTTCTTCATACCGGGGGTCAGGATGGTAGGGAATCCTGCCATTGGATTTTCGAGTGATAGGGGGATGTTTCTGAACACCACCTTTGAGATCTATGGAACCTATCCTAACTTCAAAAAAACTGAGAGCAGCAGCTTCACCACCTTGCTCACCGGCGAACCTGATGATTCGTTTGTCCCAAGCGGTCCAGTCTACAGGGCACGGGAGGGTGAAATGACCCCCTTTGAGAAATGGACAGCCGATAGCGGCTCCTTTCTTGCCATGATGGGGGATTCCTATGAAAAAAGCGGAGTAACCATAGGGGTGGAAGCCAGTCACAGGTTTCTCTCCAAGAAAGTTATCCTGGATACCAGTATCAGAGTTGCAGTGCATCCGGATGGAAAGGAGACACTACTAGCATATAATGATTTTCCCAAGGTGCGTATGTTTGGCACAAATACGTTTCGAGTAGATACTTCTTTCGCTGACCTAAGCATCACCATGCCCTTCTATTCGGATCCCTCTGTACGACGCCTCTATGGCAACAGGCTCTCTTCCTTCTCTTTTGATGCCCTGTTTGGAAAACGTCAGGAGTTTCCCTCTGACTATACTGGTGATGTTAACAGTTACACTTGGAGAGCAAACGGCTCTATTTCCTTTCCCACCGCAATCTTTGGAAACTACATCAAACAAGCGAAAATCAGCACTCTCAACGCTACAATTGACTGGCAATGGCAACGTAATCAGACAGACTCCCTATACAGTTATCGGGTACAGAAGCTCACCTTGCCTGAACTGCAGGCATCCATAAGCGGTGAATTCTTCACCTGGTCACGATCTTTGGAGAAACCCAAAGATAGGGGAGGCATTCAGAAAGAACAAAACGGTGACTTGAGCTCAAAGCTGCCTTCCTCTCCCTTTGAACTTGACCCCACTTTAGAAAAGGCCTATATTCCCACCTTGGCTACAAAGAAAAAGGCCTCACCTAAAGAGATGAAGCAATCCATCACCCTGGGCTACTCGGTTGATGAGAAACTGATATTTTCAGCAGCAAACCTCAATGAGATCAACGCTACTTGGGATACGAACAGGAATTTTTACACCTCTACCAACCCAGCATTGCAACTGGATATGGTGGTGCATCCCTCCTTTTTCACGTTCAAGCAGAAAATATCCTCCCCCTTCATCACCAGTGAGGATAGGACAAAGGCGACCTACCTCACCAGGCAGTTACAGGTCACCAGCGCTACATCGGCTGCAGTGCCCCTAATAGGCCTTACCTATGACTTGGAGGGTAAGCTCTATACGTTTCGTGATTCACGTACGGCTTTTACCTATGAAAGAGATGAGACACACTTCGCCTTTACCAAAGAACATGTGACCAAGCACCAACTGAGGGTGGCAAAATCTTTTATGCTTGGAGAAGGCACCCTGTCACCCTCCATCACCGCAACACTCTATCCTTTGACCCTCTCACTGTTGCCTGCCATCGGATACGCCATTGGCCCTTGGGCATTCAACAGTTCGCTGAAGTTTGTCGATGACGGGGGACAACTGGTCCCCCAGTTGCTCTCTTCCTCAGCTAAGTATACTTCAACGCATGTGTCTCTCTCCCTTTTGGGGACCTATGACCTGAAGACCCTTGGATTGGACAAGTGGGAACCGCTGACTCTTTCCGGCAGTGGTTTGGTAGAGTTGTTTTCAAAACAGCTCTCTTTCAAGGAGAGTTTCTCCTTTGTTGCTTTATCAGAGCTGTACGGGGCTAACTATTTCAAGGACCTAACTACAACAGTCTCCATTCCTTTTGTGACTTCTACCCTTGTATATGAGGGGCCATCCAATGCCCTTCGCGCCGAGAGCCTTACTACCCAAGTCGCGATCAAGGACCTCTCCTACTCATGGTGGAAAAGGCGCATCACCTTGAAGCTCGCCCTTGATGCCAAGCTCAATATCAGCTTCATCGATACCTATGCCACAGCCCTGAGCCTGACGGCCAAGGCTGGATTCTCCATTGCTGAGTTTTTGGACTTCTCCTTCTCCCTTACCAGCTCTAATCGCGGTTTTCATCGCTACTACGTTGGTTCCGACTTCTCCTTCCCCCTTATGTGGGAGGACCTCTTGCACTCGTTCGACCTGACAGGAGGGGGGAGGAACGCCACCCAGTTCAATATGAATTCAGTGGCTATTGAGCTGACGCACTACATGGAGGACTGGTCTTTGAATTGTAAATACACGGGAAATGTTGTATTATTGGACAATCAGTACAAATGGGTTCCGGTTGTACAAGTTTTCCTCCAATGGAAAACCATCCCTGAACTCAAGGTTGATGAAAAGTGGACAGAATCTGCACAGGGTTGGATTCAAAGTCCCTCATCATAAGGTGGGAGATGGAAAGTAGTATCGATTTCGATAATGAAGAGCAGATGGAGCGCGTGTGCGGGATCAATGACCGCAATCTGCCCTATATGGAAGCCTTGCTCGGTTGTGAGCTCTTTGCAAAAGGTATCAGTCTCTCGTACTCTTGTCCCAACTTGACTTCTGGAAATCGGTTCCAGAAGCTTTTGCCACGTCTGATGGATTTGGCTAAGGTTCAGGACCATATCAGTGAGGCGGAGATTTTCATGGAGTATCAGGGACTGAAGCATTCGAGCTCTGTCATGGACCTTGCCCAACAGGGGGCTTGGGCTGAGCAAAAGAAGCCCTCCATTGTTGTCCAGAACCGCATCGCCTATCCTAAAGGGTTGCACCAGGAAGAGTACATCCGCTCAATGAATGAGAAGCAGGTGGTGTTCGGCATAGGTCCTGCCGGGACAGGAAAGACCTTCCTTGCAGTGTCGTACGCCCTGAGTCTGCTGCTTTCAGGACAAAGACAAAAACTGATTCTAACCAGGCCTATTGTGGAAGCCGGAGAGAACCTGGGGTTTCTTCCTGGCGACCTGGCCCAGAAGATCAATCCATATTTGCGTCCTCTCTATGATGCGATGGAATCAATGACAAGCCTGTCGACCATACAGCGTCTTGAAGAGAATGGCAGCATAGAGATAGCTCCCCTTGCGTATATGCGCGGGCGGTCACTGCAGAATGCCATTGTCATACTCGATGAGGCACAGAATACCTCTGTTGAACAGATGCAGATGTTCCTCACTCGCCTAGGGGAACAATCAAAGGCGATCATAACAGGCGACATCTCCCAAGTTGATCTTCCTAGACACCGTAAGAGTGGACTTGTCCATGCCCAGGATATACTGAAGGACATAGATGGCATAGGGTTTGTTGTATTTGACTCCGGCGATGTTGTCCGCAGCCGTATAGTCCAACAGATAATTGATGCCTATGCAATTGATGCTAATAATAAGGGCAAGGGTACTCATGCATGAGCAGAAAAAACTATAGTAAAGATAAGAAAGCCAGCAATGTTAAAAATCAGAAGATCCTTGTCATCATCCTCTGTGTCCTGGTTATTGCAGCTGCGATGGTCATCCCTTTATTGGTGACTAACAGTCCTGGCCAAGGGGTGCGTTCGTTTTCTTCTCGCTACGAAGTCGGCTCTCTTGCCAATGAGGATGTGTTTGCATTCTCCTCCTTCGAATATGAAGATATGGAACAGACAGAGAGCCTTATAGCAAAGGCAGAACAGAATGTCCTGCCTTACTTCTCTTACTCACTACATGCGACAACGATATCGGTCACTCGGGTGCAGGATTTTATCAACTACTGGAATCCTGATAAAACTGAGATACAGAAGTTTGAGCGTGTAGGTTCCCCTGACTCTGCAAATGTGATGGCACGTTTTGATGAAATGAGTTCGCAAGACCTTCTTTTCATGCTCTCCGTCCTTGAAGAGACCAGCGAGCTGGTCCTCCAAAAAGGACTCTTTGCAGTAACTGACATCCAAAAAAACCGACAAGACGGATACGAGTTCTTCTATTTGGATAACACTCTCATGATGGAAAAGGCAAGGGCTTTGGACGAACAGCCTTTCAGCTCAGTGGTGACCAAAGAGAACTTGGGGCAGTTCCTCAACTACTGGCTGACTTCCTATGAAGAGGCCAACCCTAGTTTCCAACCTCTGTTGCTTCTTGATACCCTTGTCTTGTTACTTGAGAACAACGTGCGGTTTAACGAAGCAAAGACGCTCCAGCTCCGCACGGTTGCAAAGCAGCAGGTCAAGCCTGTACTGGTTACCATTCAGCGGGGTCAGAAACTGATAGCAAAGGACACCGTCATCACAGAAGATGATATGGTACTTGTCTCAAAGATGAAGAGTTCCTCCATCAATTACACTGTGCTGGAATTGATCGGAAGGTTTGTCTTTGTGATGCTTGCAACCCTAGCAGCCCTCTATCTTTTTACACAGTTTCTCAAGCATGAGAAGCGTTACTACCTCTACCTAAATTTGATGCTTGCATCGATTCTGCTCTCCCTGATGATGCTGTATTTCATCTCACGTTGGTCAGTGCAAAGTTCTATCCAATTTAAGGATTCATTTTTACCTGTTCTTTTTGCTCCTATCTTCATCTCCCAAATAACGAACAAGAAGCGTGTAGGTATCATCAGTGGGTTTATGCTCTCCTGTTATGCCATGATCTTACCAACCAGCACCGCCCTGACTTTCTTCTTTACCATGACCACTATTGGAATTTGTCTCTATTTTTTCCAGTTCACCATCAAGCGGTTGGAAGATATCTATAACTGGTTTTATGCCTCTCTATTCAGTAGTTTCATGGCCATTTCCTTGAATTTGCTCGCAGGATTTTCCTTCAATGGCATCATTGGTCTTTTAGGAGCACTGGTAGTCAATATCTCTTTCTCTTTGGTATTGGTAGCTGCTATTGTCCCCTTGTGTGAGCGCATGTTCAACATACCGACCTCATTCAGGCTCAGCGAACTTGCCCTAGCCGACAGTCCAGTCCTTGACCGTCTTGCAGTGGTAGCACAGGGAACCTTCAATCATAGCCGCTATGTTGCCGACCTTGCCTACAATGCAGCAAAGGCTATAGGAGCCAATGCAATGCTTGCCAAGGTAGGGGGCATCTATCATGATATCGGCAAGGTTGACCATCCTGAATACTTTATTGAAAACCAGGGTATTGAGAACAAACACGACGACATTAAGCCTAGTCTCTCCGTAGCCATTATCAAGAGTCATGTTAAGCTGGGTGTCGAGAAGGGAAGGGAAGCAGGCCTTCCTCAAGAAGTTCTGGACATCATAGCTCAACACCATGGAAACGATGTGATCCAATTCTTCTACCACGAGGCTAAGGAACAGGCTCTGATATCTGGCATTGAGGTCAATGAGGATGACTACTCGTATAATGGCCTTACCCCCACCACTCCAGAAGCGGCAATAGTCATGCTCTCTGACTGTGTGGAAGCTGCTAGTAGATCGCTAAAAAAAGCTACCCCCACCAAGTATGAGAAACTCATACACTCTGTTGTCATGGGCAAGATCGCCCGGGACCAGCTGAAGCACTCGCTCCTTTCGCTCACCGACCTTGAACTTATCGGCGCTTCCTTTTTGCAATCTCTTATAGGAAGGGATCATCACCGCATAGAGTATCCGGAAGAACGTGAGGATACTGTACAAAAGATACCATTTAAAGGATAAGCAGATATGAAAAAAGAATGGGTACTGGACATATCGTATGAAGATGAGTCCTACCGTGATGTTGCACCCGAAAACCTGGTTGAAAAGAGAGTGTTTCAAGTGTTGGAGACTTTGCACGTGGAGCCCTGCGAACTCTCTCTCAGTTTTGTCAGTGATCCGAACATGCAAGAACTTAACAGAACCTATCGTGGTAAGGATGAGAGTACTGACATCCTCTCCTTTGTTCAGGATGATGATGTTGAGGATTTTGTTTGGCCCGAACTCTCTTTCGCCGGAGATAGTGCACCACCAGTGGAACTGAAGGTGCTTGGGGACATGGTGATATCGATAGATACCTTGAAAAGAAATGCACAATCATTTAGTGTAGATTTCGATGAAGAGCTGTTTCGGCTCTTGATTCATGGCCTGCTTCATCTAAACGGATTTGATCATGCAAGCAATGATGCAAGCGAGCCCATGCTCGTTCAACAAGAGCAGATTCTCATGAACCTCAGGGGGGACAGACGTTGATTTCGCGATTGAAAGGCTTGTTCAAGAAAAAACATCAGAATTTAGATCAGGAACTTCGTCATCAGGTTGAGGTAGAAGAACGGCAGACGATGATCGAAGGCATCGAAGAACTCAAGGACAAGACGGTAAAAGAGATCATGGTCCCTCGTGTAGATGTAGAGTTTCTCAGTAGCAATATAAGCCTTGATGAATTTTATGTAATTATCCAGGAACAGGGATATTCGCGTTACCCTGTCTATGAGGATACCATTGATAACATCATCGGCATCTTGTATGCCAAGGATATTCTGCGTCATGGGGTTGAGAAGGACTTTGATGTACGCTCTCTCATGCGCAAACCGTATTTTATACCTGAAAGCAAACATCTTGACGACCTTTTGAGGGAGTTCAAGGTTCGTAAGGTACATATTGCCATTGCGATCGATGAGTATGGCGGTGTCAGTGGAATTGTTTGTATGGAAGATATCCTAGAGGTTATCGTCGGTGATATTCAGGATGAGTTTGATGAGGATGAGGGCGATGGTATCTTTAAGATCGAGGACCAGATCTATCTTGTGGAGGCACGAACCTCCATTGATGATGTCAATGAGAGGATAGGGCTGAAGATTGACGAGGAAGATTTTGAGACTATCGGTGGCTATGTATTCGAACTTTTTGGCAGGATTCCTGCAGAAAAGGAAGCTGTCGAAGACTCTCAGGCTGTATTTACAGTTGAGAGTATTGATGGGCATAAGATCAACCAGTTGAAATTGGTTGTCAAATAATTTAGGTATATATTGACCCTTTGTGAGGTTAAACAGTATATTAATATCGATAAGGAATTAAAATTCCCGGAGGAAGCTTATGAAAATTGCAATTAATGGTTTTGGACGAATTGGACGCAACGTATTTAAGGTTGCTTTTGCAGACAAGAATATAGAAGTAGTCGCTATTAACGACTTGACCAGTCCCAAGACACTGGCTCATCTTTTGAAATATGACTCCAACTATGGAGTGTACGACAAGAACGTGGAGTTCTCTGATAACGCAATCGTCGTTGATGGAAAGACCATTCCAGTCTTTGCACTGAGAAATCCTGCTGAACTTCCTTGGAAGGATCTTGGTGTTGACGTAGCAATTGAATCAACTGGTGTGTTCACCGTTGCTGAGGGTCCTAAGGGTGGTTACAAAGACCACATCAAGGCCGGTGCTAAGAAAGTCATCCTTACTGTTCCAGCAAAGGACAAGATTGAGCAGACCGTCGTATGTGGTGTCAATGATGACCAGCTTGACCTGAGTCTTGAGGCCTTTTCAAATGCCTCATGCACCACAAACTGTCTCGCTCCTATCGCTAAGGTCCTTAACGACTCTTTCGGTATTGAACGTGGACTTATGACTACCATCCATGCATACACCAACGACCAGGTCATGCAGGATCAGCCTCACTCAGACCTTCGTCGTGCAAGAGCTGGTGCTGTCTCCATCATCCCTACCACCACAGGTGCTGCTCGTGCTGTAGCTGATGTTATCCCTGCACTTAAGGGCAAGCTTAACGGTATGGCTATGCGCGTTCCCATTCCTGTAGGTTCCATTGTCGACCTTGTTGTCATGCTTGAGAAGGATGCAACTGTAGAAGAGGTCAACTTGGCTATGAAGAGTGCTGCCGAGGGTCCAATGAAAGGAATTCTCCAGTACACTGAAGATCCCATTGTATCCCACGACGTGGTAGGCAACCACCACTCTTCGATCTTTGACGCTGCTCTTACCATGAAGATGGGTGAGAAGATGATCAAGGTACTCAGCTGGTATGACAATGAGATGGGTTATTCCGTCCGTGTTGTCGACCTAGCCAAGAAATTGGTAAAATAATCCTTATTGCCAAATCTTCAGGCCTGTTGCAAAGCAGGCCTGACGTTTTGCTAGGGGGTGTTTATCAAATTCCCAAAGAAGAACAAATGAGGAGAATAGTATGATTTTACAAACTATCAGGGATTATGATTTCTCCGGCAAGCGAGCTCTTGTCCGTGTTGATTTCAATGTGCCTCTGAAAGACGGTGTTGTAACTGACAATACCAGGATCAAGGCAGCCCTTCCTACCATTAGATATATTTTAGACGCTGGAGGGAGTGTCGTGGTGATGAGTCACTTCGGCAGACCCAAGGGAAAGAAAAGTCCTGAGTTGTCTATGGCACCCATTTGCAAAGAGTTTTCAGCTTTGCTGGGTCTTCCTGTTACTCTTGCTTCTGATGTCATCGGCGATGAGGTTACCAACGAGGTAAAACTTCTTAAAGCAGGGGAGGTCCTCTTGCTTGAGAATGTCAGATTCTATGCAGAAGAAGAGAAGAATGACCCTGAGTTTGCCAAAAAGCTCTCTCTTTTCGGTGATGTCTATGTGAATGATGCATTTGGCACTGCTCACAGAGCCCACGCATCTACTGCCGGTGTAGCAGAATATCTTCCCTCCTATGCAGGATTCCTCATCGAGAAGGAGGTCAAGTTCATGGCCCCTCTGCTTGAGAGCCCTGACAAGCCTTTTGTGGCTATCATCGGAGGATCAAAAGTATCAAGTAAGATTGGCGTTCTTGAAAGTTTGGTCAACACCTGTGATACCATTGTTATCGGTGGTGGAATGGCATATACGTTCCTCGCAGTCCAGGGTCATCCCATAGGTAAGAGCCTGGTTGAAGAGGAGTTTAAGGAGACCGCTTCCTCATTCTTGGCTAAGGCTAAGGAGAAGGGTGTCAATGTGATTCTTCCCCTTGATCACCTTTGTGGCTCTGAATTCAAAGAAAATACCAAGGCCATCGCTGTTGACAGCGTGGACATTCACGATGACCTCATCGGTATGGACATTGGGCCTAAGACAGTGAAGGCTGTTGTTTCGGCAGTCGAGAAGGCGAAGAGTGTCGTCTGGAATGGCCCTATGGGCGTTTTTGAATTTGATGCTTTTGCTCAGGGAACCCTCACTGTAGCCAAGGCACTTGCCGCTTGTAAGGGTATCACTGTAGTGGGTGGAGGCGACTCTGTTGCAGCCATTAACAAGTTTGACCTTGCAGATAAAATTAATCACGTGAGCACCGGTGGAGGTGCATCCCTTGAGTTCCTAGAAGGAAAGGTCCTTCCTGGTATCAAGGCATTGGAGAAATAAGATGAGAAAACCGTATATTGCAGGAAACTGGAAAATGAATATGACCCCTAGCGAAGGCGCAGCTTTCGCTAAGGATCTTGTAAAAGCATTGGAAGGAGTCAAGACCAAGGTCATGATCGCCCCTCCTTTTGTCACCATTCCAGCTGTTTTGGAAGCTGTGAAAGGCAGTTCCATTATCGTAGCTGCCCAGAATATGTGTGATAACACCAGTGGCGCCTTTACCGGTGAGGTCAGTGCAGCCATGCTCAAGGACCTTGGTGTAAACACTGTTATCCTAGGCCACAGTGAAAGAAGGGCAATTTACGGTGAAAGTGATGCCCTGATCAACAGGAAAGTAGTGCTAGCCCTCTCTGAAGGGATGGATGTGGATCTTTGCATCGGTGAGACTCTCCAGGAGAGGGAAGCCGGAAAGCTTGAGGAAATCCTTACCCGACAAATAACTGAAGGTCTTAAGGGGGTTTCTGCCAAAGATATGGCTAAAGTAACCCTAGCTTATGAGCCTGTATGGGCTATTGGGACTGGAAAGACTGCCACTCCTGAAGATGCTGACAGTGCCCATGCTTTTATTCGTTCTCTTGTCGCAAAACTCTATACAAAGGGTGTTGCAGAAGAGCTCATAATACAGTATGGTGGTTCAGTAAAGGCTTCTAATGTTAAGTCTTTGATGTCCAAGGAACATATTGATGGGGCTTTGGTTGGCGGTGCTTCGCTCTCAGTTGAGCAGTTCCTGCCTATCGTCTCCTTTGATATGTAACATAACCGGAGTAGTGAAATGGGTGTTTTGAGCGTTATTTTGTTGGTACTATTCGTGATCGTCAGTCTCCTTTTGGTCTTTCTTGTCGCAGTGCAGGATGAGCAGAGTGAAGGATTGGGCGGCATCTTCGGTGGTGGTAGTAATACTGCCTTCGGATCTCATGCAAGCAGTGTTGTTACCAAGGCTACTGCTACGCTGGCTATAGCGTTCATGATACTTGCGCTTGTTGTCGCATTTGTCAACAGGAGCCCGTCTCAAGACAAACTGCTCGACTCTGTAAAGACTGAACAGGTTCAGCAGACCACAGAGTGGTGGAAGAGCTCTGACGCTCCCGCTGGTTCTGTTGAAGCTCCTGCCGCAACCAACTAGGTCGGTAGATGTAATTTGTTATTTGACTGCCGACCGCATTAGCTTGCGGTCGGTATCTGTTATAAGGGATGCCATATGAAAGTTTGTGTATTGTATGCTTCTTCCACAAAGGATAGTGGACGGATCAAAGCCATTGCCAAAGCATTGGCTGAAGGTGTTTCCACACAAGGCCATCAAGTCGATGTCATTGATATGAACCTCGACATGGGAAAGAAAGTCTCTTTCTATGAGTATCTTATCTTTGGAACTGAGGCCACCACATTCTGGGGTGGCAAGATTCCTCCTTCTGTTTCTCAATTTCTCAAGACTGCAGGTACCGTTTCTGGTATTCGCTGTATGGGCTTTGTTTCCAAAGGCGGCGTACGTTCGATGAAGACCTTACAAGCTTTGATGAGGACCATGGAACATGAAGGGCTTTTCCTTAAGAAGAGTGAGATCATCACCAAAGCTGATTATGCACGTGCAGTAGGAAAACATCTGCTAATTTGATGTACTTTTCTTCTGTATTCAGCTATTTTATACCCAAGTAATCCCTAGGAGTTTTTCATGAAACGAATATTAGTTTTGGTTACCCTTGTTTTGTTAGTCAGCATGACTCTTTCATCAGCACCAATAGGTGCCCCTGCCGCAACCGTTCGTCTTACCAAGACGACTCCGATCCTTGTTTCCGATCTTGAGGCTGAAGTAGCTCGTTATCAGGCAAGTGCCCGTCAAAGCGGCGCTGATCCTGCATCTGTTGACCCTTTACAGATCTTAAACCTTTTGATCAACAACGAACTGTTCCGTCAGGGGGCTGCACGTGATGGGGTTAAGATCACCGACTCCATGATAGACCAGGCATATGCATCCCAAAAAACTAACATAGAATCCAGTTATGGACAGAAGTTGACCGATGATGAGTTTAAGCAAGTCGTCAATTCTAACTTCGGCAGTGTTGATCTCTATAAGAAGATGATCGGTGAACAGCTGATGGTTGATACCTATGTAAGAATGAAGAAGGCTTCTGATTTGAATAAGCCTGTCTCCATAGCTGAGAGTGAAGTCTCCTCATTCTATAGAAAGAACAAAACGCAGTTCATCAGTCCTGAAACCGTTAAGCTCAGCCACATCTTTATCCCTTATGCTGAAGATGATGCGACAAACAATAAGAATAAAGATACCTTGGTTCGTGTAGCCCAACAGTTGCGTTACGGAACACTCTCCTTTGAAAAGGCTGTGGTGGAGTACTCTCAGGATACTCGGAGCAAGAACAAGGCAGGGGATATCGGTTGGCTCACCATGGATGATGAGCAGGCCCGTCTTGGTTTGGGTGATGGCTTCTTTGATATGGCGTTCTCCACAGATGTAGGCTCGACTAGCGATGTTGTCGCTTCCAATACAGGCTTCCATATCCTCAAGATTCTTGCATACAATGAGACCAAGATTCTGGGTCTAGATGATCCGATAAATCCCGATACCACCTCTACCATCCGCGACTACATCACATCTCAACTTACAGGAGCAAAACAACAGGAAGTCTATTATTCAGCCATCAATGCGTTGGTTGAGGATTTACGCAAGAGCGCTAGTGTAAACATCCTGTATAAAAAATAACCATGAGAACAAGACACAAAGCAAGAGAACTTGCAATCCAGACTCTTTACGCCCTTGATTTTAACCACATCCTGTCCAAGGAGCATATTCCTCAGCTCTTTAGCGGCATCAGTGAAGCTGAGTATGCATCTCTTGAGGAAGATGTTAAGCTATATGCTCACTATCTTGTGCAGGGTACTATCGAGAACCTTGACCAAGTGGATGAGCTGATCAGCCAGTTCTCACTGAACCGTCCTTTGGACCGCATAGACATCGTCGATAGGAATGTCCTGAGGATCAGTGTGTACTCTCTCTTATATGGGGATATCCATCCCCATATAATCATCGATGAAGCAGTCAAGCTTTCCCAAGATTTTTCTACTGAAGTGAACTACAAGTTCATAAATGGGATGCTGGATACAATGCAAAAGCAACTGTTTCCCTTAAAAGGAAAAACTGAACATGATACGACTGAAGACCTTTGACCAGATCCAGAGAATCCGAGAGGCTTGTCACCTTACAGCCCGCCTGATGAACTCGCTTCCTTCCTTTATGGAACCTGGCATGTCTACCCATACCATTGACAAGTACTGTTATGATTTTATGATTGAACACAAGGTAAAACCTGCATTTCTTGATTATCAGGGATTTCCAGCAACCGCATGTATCTCCATCAACGAGGAGGTAATCCATGGTATTCCCAGTAAGGATCGCCTCATCGCTGAAGGCGATCTCGTAGATATCGATTTGGGCATCAACTTAGACGGTCACTTCTCTGATATGGCACGCACCTTCATCATAGGGGAGACAAAGAAGGAGTGGGAACAACTCTGCAGCGTAACCCAACGCTGCCTCTCCTTGGGTATAGAGGCTGCTGGAAAGAAGGGTGCCCGCATCCAGGATATCAGCTCTGCGGTGTACAAACTTGCTAACGCCAGAGGCTATGGGGTCGTACGCGACTTCTGTGGCCATGGGGTAGGCCTTGCAGTGCATGAGGAACCTTCTATTCCAAACTATGTCAGTTCCTACATGGCAAATCCACGAATCCGGGAAGGTATGGTACTTGCCATCGAACCTATGATAAATTTGGGTACCAAGAATGTCAGGACCCTGGAGAATGGCTGGACAGTGGTCACTTCCGATGGAAAGCCCTCTGCACATTTTGAAGACACCATAGCCATTACCAAAGACGGCTTGGAAATTCTTACGGTAGAAGCATAAATAGGAGTGCAAAGGTGATAAAAGAGTTCATTTCTGGGGACACAATTCGTGACAGCGCCCTGAAACTTGCCCATAAGATGTATGTCGAGGATCATTTCATCCCCGATATCATTTATGCATCCTTGAGAGGCGGAGCCTACATGGCCAACGTGTTCAGTGAATACTACAAGATGGTCCGTATCCGCGAGAAAGGAAGACCTGTCTTTTATGCTGCTGTGGTAGCCCGCTCCTACGGCTATCTCAGAAGCCAGACCAACGTTATGGTCGATGGTTGGACCTACTCACCCGAACATTTGAGAAGTGGTGACAGAATTCTTGTTGTCGATGATATCTTCGATACAGGAAAGACAGTCAATGCACTCTCTGAGATCATCATGCAGAAGGGCATTCCCCGTGAAGATCTCAAGATTGCCGTATATGACTATAAGGTCCCCCTCTACAAGAAGGAGGAGCCACTGCCGATACAACCTGACTACTACTGCCGCAAACATGTGCTCAATGCACCTGAGGACGAACAGTGGATACATTATCACTGTCATGAGTTCCTTGGTCTGACATCGGGTGAGATTGATGAACAATTTGATGATCCTGAAGTGAGAAAGATCTTGCATGAAGTGCGAGGGGACAATCTCTAACACATCCACAGAACGGCCGAAAGGCCGTTTTGTCACTGTCAGGCAACATTCTAACGCATGACCGTTATTTTTTGATAAACTCTAAAAATTGCAGTACCATCTCAGGATTAGGACTTTCCTTAGGTATGATCATAAAGAGGGGAGTCTCTCCATCGTATCTGGAAAACCCAAGATCAAGCTTGTAGTACCCCTCAACGCCTTCACTGGAGGTGCTGCTATGGACACCCTCAGTGTGGGCAGCAGGTTATTGCAGCTCTTCAGGCCTTAGGAGTCACTCATATTGACTACTTTGTGGCATCACACCCCCATATAGACCACATAGGTTCATTCCCCCAGATAGCACAAGCTTTTCCCATTGACAGGGTATATCGTTCATCGCTGATCTATTCCTCTAGCTACTACCATGCTTTTGAACAGACAATTGCTGAGAAAGGTTTGGATGGAAAAATACTGAAGGAAGGGGACATCTTTACCTTTGGAAAAGATATTACAGTTAAGGTCTACAACCCAAGCGAACCCATCATCTATCCAAAAAACTACCCAGCCAACAGCACGCAGTTTGTGAACAACCAGTCGTTGGCTATGAAGCTGACGTATGGGTCATCAACAGCATGGTTCGGTGGTGATCTGTATATGGTACAGGAGAGAGAGCTCACTACCAGATACGGCGAAGAGCTCCAAAGCGACGTTGCCAAGGCAAACCATCACGGAGGAGATACTTCCAACAGCCTCAGGTGGATCAAGACCCTCAGGCCAAAGATTGTAGTGGCCATGCATGACAGGCTTGATAGCATGACGGTCTACAACAACTATAAGAAGTATGGCGCCCAGTATCACCTGACCCATATGGATGGGTCAGTGAGGGTGATCATGGATGACAAGAAGAACTATTCAGTTACAGATACCAAGGAGAGCTGGATGAACTGACAGGGGTTGTGGTTTTCCTATTGAGTACCTTGTTAAGAAGTTCAGGCCTGTTTGTAGTGATGAAATCAACACCCATCTCGGCAAACTTCCTCATGTTGATGGTGTCATCGACGGTCCACACGCCAACACCAAGATCATACTTTCGTAACTGATCATAGAGAGCTTGTGAAAGGTATTCATAATTAACACCCACATAGTCAACTTCAAGTGAAGCCATATGTTTTGCAACTGTCTCAGGTCCTGTTATGCCTTTGCTTGAAAGATATGCTTTGCTTATCAAAGCGCCCAGTTGCAGTTCAGGTTCAAGCGAACCCAGCAAGTCCAAGGTATCGAAGTAGAAAGAAATGGCAATTGTGCGGTCTAGAATGGAATATTTGTGTAAAGCATCAATGAGTTTCTGTTCGATGCCTTCATATCGGGAACCATCACTTTGTACCTTGATCTCAATCTGATACTGAACAGGTCTTGTTGCATTCTCTTCTACAAACTCAATGACCTCTTCCAGTGTTGGTATCGCTTGAAAGCCAAAATAGTGTTTTCCGCTCTTGAAGGTTGATGCAACATCAAACTGGGCAAGTTCCTCAGCAGTATAGTCAATGATCGCCCCCGGCTGTCCGGTCAGACGCAAGAGCAGCGGGTCGTGGATGACCATCATGGAGCCATCTTTGCTTAGATGGATATCCATCTCAACTGTGTCCACGTCGTGCTCTAGAGCCATTGCAAATGCTGCCAAGGTGTTCTCTGGAGCAAGAGCAGCCCCTCCGCGATGGGCAACATTGCTTATTTTGCTTTCTGAACCTACATTTTTTCCACACCCAGTGAGTAATAGGATTGAAAGGCTTATGATGATGGCCGCAAAGGCGGCCACCATATATGAACGATGTGAATAGTTACTTGAATGATTCATTGTACTCCTTGAGAAGATCGGATTTTGTCTCTTCCATTACCTTTTTCGGATTCTGATTGCCGATAAGTAGTTTTTCTATCATCTGGCGCAGAATCTCTGTTCCCTTACCCAATGATATCACACTTGCTTGCGGGCGTGTAAACTCCAATTGGTCTATCGCCACTTTACGAATCGGGTTATCTTGGAAATATTGTACCGTATCAGGATAATTCATGGAAGACTTGCTGATGGGCATATACCCTGTCTTTATGACGATATGGGAGTTTGATTGTGCATTAGTGACAAATTTCATGAACTCCCAAGCTGCATCTTGGCGTTTCTTGTCGGTGCTGGTCATTGCAATGACTGATCCGCCGACGGGCACCAAGTTTTTCACCTGTTTTGGCATAAAGGCAGGAATTACCTCAAAATCAGCTCGCTTGAGTAGGTTTCCCATGCTTCCTGTGGAACCGAAAACCATCGCAACCTTCTTGTTCAAAAAGTCGTCATGGCTGTTTGAAGGGATGGCGCTCTTGTCTTTGAATACCATATCCTGCCATAGAGTCGCCAGCTTGATGGCAGGAGCCTCTGTCAGGTGAATAGTAAACTTTTCATCAGATACAAGTCCGCCAAAAGAGTAGACCGCACCTTGGAAATACCAGTGGGCACTGGTTTGGCCCATGGTAAAGCCGGCACCCTGTTGGATGGGTTGTCCTGATGCATCAAACTTGGTCACCTTCTTGCTAAAGTCCCTAAACTCATCCCAAGTAATCGGTGCCCGTCTTGGAAGACCTGCTTCAGCGAGCATGTCACCGTTCACATAGAGCAGTGGGGTACTGCGCATCAGGGGTAAGGCATAGAGGACATCGTCATAGTAGCCATCCTGCATAAGGCCAGGGATAAAATCTTGAAGATCAAAAGC
>CAYSIH010000010.1:0-20291 GCA_964431005.1 uncultured Sphaerochaeta sp.
GGGCAAAAACGTCGGCTGAAAGCACTTGGGTGAGATTGCCCAGATGCGGAATGTTATTCACATACGGTAAAGCGGATGTTACGAGTCTCTTTTTCATAAGGGACATACTAGACCGCTTACAACATAATTTCAATGCCAAACCGCGTATTAGAACCCATATTCCGACCTTGACGATACCTCTGGGAGTAAGTACATTATAAGTGTGTCTATCCGACACATCAAGGAGAAATCATGGATACCATGCAGCAGCCACAGAGGCCTGCACGAAAAACGAACAATATCAGCCCTAAACTGGTGATTTGGGTCATCGTTGCCATCGTGTTGGTCATGCTGGTTCTCAGCAGCTTTTTTGTTGTTGACCAGACCGAACAAGCGGTTGTACTTCGCTTAGGCAAGTTTAGCCGTACCGTAGGACCTGGACTTCAGACTAAGATTCCCCTGGGAATTGAGGCTAGTTACAATGTCCCAACCCAAGTAGTCCAGACAATGACTTTCGGCTACCGTTCAACCCCTTCCAAAGGATCCTTGTATGCAAACCCAGACTATGCAAATGAGTCTGTAATGCTTACAGGGGACCTGAACATCATCGATGTCGAGTGGATCGTACAGTACAAGATTGAAGACCCGGTAAAATGGATGTTCAATGTCGAATCAAGGGAAACAACCATCAGGGATATCAGCCAGAGCGTCATGAACAAGCTTGTCGGCGACCTTCCCATCCTTTCGGTCATGACCAGTGAACGAACAAAAATTGAGGTTGAAGCCCAGGAAGAGATGCAGAAGGTGTTTGACACCTACGGCCTGGGAGTGCGCATCATAACAGTCAAGCTCCAGAATATCGTACCGCCGGTGGGCGCAGTCCAGGATTCCTTTGAAGACGTCAACAAGGCAATTCAGGACATGAACCGTCTCATCAACGAAGGCAAGCAGAACTACAACAAGATTATCCCCTCTGCAAAGGGTGAAGCGAACAAGGTCATCCAGATAGCCCAGGGATACGCAGCAGAACGCGTAAACCAGGCAGAAGGTGATGTTGCCCGTTTTAATAGCGTTCTTGAAGTATACAAACAGAACGAGGAGATTACCCGTACAAGACTCTACATCGAGGCAATGGAATCGATCATAAACCCTTCCGAAGGTGGCTCGGTCACCTTGGTGGACAAGAACCTTTCCAACTTCCTGCCTATCCAGATGCTTGGGGGTGAAAAATGAAAACCAATCTAAACAAAAAACTCATAACCACACTGGTGGTAGTCGGAATTTTCCTGGTCATTTTCTTCTTGCTCGGACCTTTCTACATCCTGTATGAAGGCCAGCAGGCTGTTATCACCCGCTTTGGCAAGATCGTCGACACCGAACAGAATGCAGGCCTGAAGTTCAAGATGCCTGTTGTTGACAACGTAGTGATCTATCCTAAGAAGATCATCTCCTGGGACGGGGCCGCTCAGCGCATACCCACCAAAGAGAACCAGTTCATCTGGGTTGACACCACTGCCCGTTGGAAGATAGCAGACCCTGCCAAGTACTATGAGACAGTTAACACTGTCAGCAATGGACTTTCCAGGTTGAACGACGTGCTGGACTCCTCGATCAGGACCATCATCAGTGAGAACTATCTCAATGAGTCGGTCAGGAACACCAACAAGATCAACAACATAAAGGTAGAGGAACAAGTGCAGGCCCTTGATAGCGCAGAGGATGCGGAGACCTTACGAAACCTCACCGTTACCTATGCAAAGCAAGAGACCATCACCATCGGACGTGACGGCTTGAGCCAGATGATGTTCGACCAGGCAAGGAAGTTTACCGATGCCTTTGGTATCGAGCTCATCGACATCGTCGTCAGGCAGATCCGCTACAGTGATGACCTCACAGAGAGCGTCTACCAGAGGATGATCAAGGAGAGGAATCAGATTGCAGAAGCGTACCGATCCTATGGTCGTGGACAGCTGGCGCAGTGGCAAGGTAAAACCGAGAACGAAGAGAAGGTAATTCTCTCCGAAGCTTACTCCAAGAGTGAGACTATCAAGGGTATTGCCGATGCTAAGGCTGCAACAATCTATGCTGATTCTTATGAGGTGGACCCCGAGTTCTTTGAACTGTGGAGAACTCTTGAGTCCTACAGAAAGACTATTCCTTCACTGGATAAGGTTCTCAGTACTGACATGCAGTACTTCAACCGAATCTACGGTGAAGAGATGGACAAGTAAAGCAAGCTTCTGTATTGCCAGAAAGGAAGGGATTTTAGGTCCCTTCCTTTTTTTCCGTCTCTTTGCTAGAATTATCCCATGAAAAAGAAAAACCTCGTCGCTTTCGATTTTGATGGAACCCTCTACCCTCTTGTCCCCTATGACAGTGAACAGCGGCTAGTCCTCTCCACTGCCAAGGATCGCGGCCATCTCAACCGAGTTCGTGCAAAACGCATGGTAGTGAAGGACAGTGAAGGGAGGATGGACCTAGGGGAGTTCAACCGGCGCTACCACGACCTGCTTGGAGGGTGTACCCCCAATCATGTAAAGGAGGTGGCAGAGGATCTCTTTGCTCTGGTGGATTCCAAACAGTTCACCCTGATCAAGGCTCTCTCAGAGAAGGCTGACCTTGCTATTCTCAGTTGTGGAACGGAGAATATCATCCACGCCTTCCTTTCACTGCATAAGATTGACCATCACTTCATACAAGTAAGTGGAAAAAGACTGCACTTCGACAATTCAGTCAAGCCTGCCATCAGTTGTACCATAGGAAGCCCTGAAGAGAAACGTGAGGTGTTTGCCAAGTTGAAAAGCAAGTATGCCCAAGCAATTGCCGTAGGTGACGGTCCTACGGATATTCCCATGCTTGAACAAGCCGACCTAGGGCTTATCATTGACTGGAGTGGTGAGAAAGCGCGTTACCCTTTTGAAACCTTTGCTGATCTGCACTCCACCCTCGAGCGTTGTCTCTCCTATCTGGAGGAGGCATAACGAAGGGCGCTCTTCCAAGCAAACAGACAGAGCGCTGTCGCCACCAAGAAGGAGAGCGCAATGCCTGCTATCGGCAATGCGCCAAGGGCCAAGGGAACTACCAGAGAGGAGCCCACCATTAGCAGCACTCCAAGTGAGGTGAGCATACCTATCAATCCATTCAAATTGCTTTTCATCGCCTGCTGGGGAATGCTCCAAGTAAGCAGGGGACGTTTGTAGTCTATGGCAAGACCAAAAGAAGAGACGCTGAACACTACCAACAGGAGAAGAGGAACCATCCAGAAGAGATGAACCAGCGAGAGTCTGAAAAACAGCAAGGCCAGGATAAGGTATAGCAAGTTCGCCCCCCCGACCAAAAGCAAATGCAGCAAGATCTTGGCTCTGACGAACAGCTTGGCTTTGACTGGCAAAACCAAATCCATGGCAAACTGAGGGCCTTGCCTGCTTACACTGGTACTGCTGAGCATGGATATGCTGGATACAAGAGCTACAACCAAAAAGAGGCCGTACGGCAGATATGCTGATGTGGCAACGAGGGAAGCCATTCCCTGAAGATCACCCAACACCCCGGTCAGGGCATATACACCTAATAGGATGAGCGGTATCAACAGTTCTCCGACCAGCTCGATCATAAAGACAGACTCACCTTTGATGACTTCCAGATCCCGAACCATGAGAGAGCGTGTCTGGCTCATCGCCCTAAAGGATCGATGACGCCCTTGTCTTTTTTTTGACGTACTTTGGGCAGAAAAGACCAGGGAGAGTGAATGTGCATATCCCCTACCGACAAAAAAGCAGAGTATTGTGGGGAAAAGCACAAGCAACAAGCTTTGGCTTGCAAGAGGCCCAATGGACCAAAGCATCTTCGCTTGGCCGACAAAAAGGGGAAAAACCCTTGTAAGGGTGGTGAAGGTGGATCCAACAGTGAGCAACATCGACTGATAATCAACCTGAAACGAGGAGCCATCCTCCATATTTCGGGAAAAAGCGGTGATCATGGCTAGGGAAAAGCCCAACATGACAACAAAGGTAAACATCTGTTCAAAAAGCTTGAAACGTCTCCCTTTGGAAAGACGAATCAGAGCCGTAGCTACAAGCAGGGCTAGAGAGAGTGGCAAAAGGGGCCCTAGAATGAGCAAAGTAAAAGATCCCAATACGAAAAAAACACTCACCCCTTCTAAAAAACCCGCAACCACAACAGCTGGAAGCACTACTCCGATATAGAGAGGAAGATGGAGGATGTATGCTATGAGTAAGCGGCTCACAAGCAGCTCCACTTCAGTGACCGGCAGTGTGGATACCAACGTGATATCCTTGCCACGATAGATGATGGATGAAAGTCCGATAGAGGCGATAAGAAAGAGAAGGAAAAATCCTGCAAGGGTAGCCAAAAACATTCCTAAAAAAGGAAGGTTCAACAAAGATCCAAGAACCTGATAGGTATAGTAGTTAAAGCCTATCATGGCCTCCAGAATACCAAGGCTAAAAACCAGCAAGATCGTGATCATCACCTGGGAAACCCTTGCTCGGCCTCGTCTGGCCGGGTTAGAGACAGTGAGTCGGGAAAAATATGTTCGTAGGGGTCTGACCCCATCGAGGAAAGCCCTGACCAGTGAGCAGACAACTTGGATACGCATCAGAGGTCTTCCCCTTCTGTCAGCTGGAGGAAGAGCTGTTCCAAGTTCTTATTCCCCTTGCCTCGATTCTTTGACAGCTCGGAGACGGTCCCTTCAAAAAGCAGGCTCCCCTTGCTTATGATGCCAATACGGTCACAGACATCTTGGGCGACCTCCATACCGTGGGTGGAGAAAAATACGGTATTGCCCCTATCGGCATACGAACGCATCATCTTTTTCAAGTGGAAGGCTGCTTTGGGGTCGAGCCCTACCATAGGCTCATCAAGGATAAGCAGGCGGCTCTCATGTACCATGGCTGCAATGATGCCAAGTTTCTGCTTCATCCCATGCGAGTAGGAAGATATCTCATCGGTGAGGGACCTATCCATCTCAAACAGGGTTGCATACTCCTCGATACGCTCCTTTCGTAGAGCTTGGGGGACCTCAAACATATCTGCAATAAAGTTCAGATGCCTCTCTCCTGTCATCTTCTCATAGAAGAGCGGCTCATCGCCTACATAGCCGATAATCCTCTTGATCGCAAGGCTATCCTTACCCACCTCTTTGCCGTCAACAAGGATGGAACCGCTATCGGGGGAGAGCATCCCTACAAGCATCTTGATGGTAGTGCTCTTACCTGCCCCATTGGGACCGAGGAATCCGAATATCTGGTTGCCTGCTATGGTAAGGGTAAGAGAGTCCACAGCATTGGGTTTTTTGGAATCGTAACGTTTGCTTACTTGGTTGAATTCTATCATCTTGGTCTCCATCTGCAGTATACGGATAAGATGGACCTGTGACAAGAATTGTTCTAGAAAAGGATTCATCCATTTTTAACTATATGAATGAATATGCATAAATTATCTTTAATTGTCCAAAATAAGGGCTTATTTTACTTTTTTAGAATATTTATGCATACTTACTTGAATATATTTACATATCTCAGTACAATCCTTTTATATTTATTGTAGGGAGATTTTCCAATATGAACAAAGAAAAAGTGATTCTGGCATACAGTGGTGGCCTTGATACTTCAGTAATTCTCAAATGGCTCTGTAATAAGGGTTTTGATGTCATCGCCTATGTTGCAAACGTTGGACAGAATGAGGACTTCGATGCCATCGAGAAGAAGGCTTTTGCAACAGGGGCCAGCAAAGTCTATATTGAAGACCTGCGCAAGGAACTTGTCACCGACTATGTATTTCCAGCACTCAAGGCCAATGCAATCTACGAAGGCACCTATATGCTGGGCACCTCCCTTGCCCGCCCTATCATTGCCAAGCGTCAGGTGGAAATAGCCAAGAAGGAAGGTACCCTCTATGTAGCCCATGGGTCTACAGGCAAGGGCAACGACCAGGTCAGATTTGAATTTGGCTACTATATGCATATGCCTAATGTGAAGATTATCGCCCCATGGAAAGACCCTGAATGGCTCACAGAGTTTGAAGGTCGCTCGGACATGATCGCATACGCCAAAAAGTACGACATCCCCATCAAGGCATCCACCAAAAAACCTTTCAGCGAAGATGAAAACCTCATCCATATAAGCCATGAGGCAGGAGTCCTTGAAGATCCTTCTTTACGCTCTACCGAGGATGTGTATAGCATCACACTCAGCCCCCAGAAGGCAGCCGACAAGGAGACCATCCTCAGCTTTGAGTTCAAGGACGGCATCCCCATCTCAGTGACAAACGAGGAGGATGGGACGACAATCACCGATCCTCTGGAAATGTTGCTCTATCTGAACAAGATGGGTCATGACAATGCCATAGGTCGTGTTGATATGGTGGAGAACCGGTACATAGGGATCAAGAGCCGTGGGGTCTACGAGACTCCTGGCTGTGAAATCCTCTGGAAAGCCCACCGAAACCTTGAGGGCATCACCATGGACAAGGAGGTCATGCACCTGCGTGACTCCCTGATGCCAAAATATGCTACCCTGATCTATAACGGTTACTGGTTTGCCCCCGAATTCGAAATGCTCACCGCAGCCTTCGAGCAGAGCCAAAAGCATGTGACAGGAACAACTAAAGTTGCCCTGTATAAGGGTAATGTCATCTTTGCAGGGGTATCCAGTCCCTTCTCGCTCTATGATGAGGCTCTGGGTTCCATGGACAAGGCTGGAGGCTACGAACCGGTAGACTGTAAGGGTTTCATCAACATCAACGCAATCCGCCTGATGGCAAACTCACAAAGGGGATAGCTCTTCATAGGTACTGACCAAGGTGCTTACCCTTGGACAGTGCCTATACAAGTTAGGAAAATCTGTATGAACTAAGGAAGATACAGGGCACTATGCACCCTCTCCTGGCAGGTATCCTCCAGGAAGTTGGTGAAGGTAGTAAACCAGGGGTTATCCATATAAAGGTCATTGTTGGAGAACTGTATGCAGGCACAGCAGTGGATACAGATAGTAGGATCGCCCTTGGCGAGGGAGCCTGTGGGACAGACAGCATAGCTCTGGGCATGAATCTTCCCTCCATCTTTGAGGATGGGCATGTATGGGGGGTCGGCAACAGGCAGATCCTGCTTGTATGGCCTGTTCCCTGGAGGATATGCTAGCCCAGTCTCCCCATTGAGGTAGACAGCAAGGCGGTCAAGGACTTGAAAATCCTCAAAGTCAGGACGCTTTGATCCTACCCTGCTGGTATAGCTGTGCTGACATCCTATCGAGGCTGCAGCAATGAGCGGCACACCTTTTTCCTGTAGGATGTCCTCCATCTCAACTAGGGCATCCTCAAATGCACGGTTACCAAAGCTGGCAATGGCCAGGGCCTTACAGTTGGTACAGCTTACCTTCTCCTTGAGATATTTGGAAAACAGAGCAGGTACCCTGCCACCATGCACAGGGTAAGCGACAATGAGCGTTGTATCCTCCAATACCAAAGGCTTTTCCCTTTGGATGAAGTGGGTCACATCAAGTTCGACAAACTCTCGTTTGGTAGCTTTTGCCACTGCTAGGGCACAAGCCTTGCTCTGGCCGGTAGGACTGAAGATAAGGAGGGTATAATTCATAGCAACTCGCTGTAATGTTCGATCCCCAAGGCGAGGATATCATGGATATGTTCATCATTAAGACGATAGAGGACGTTTCTGCCATCCTTTCGAAACCGGACTAGCCGGCGTGCACGAAGCAGCTTCAACTGTTGGCTTATAGTACTTTGCTGCATACCCAACTCTTCACTGATGGAGTTCACACCCCTCTCCCCTCTCTCAAGCAGAAAAAGGATCTTCAAACGGGTAGGATCACCAAACACTTTGAAGAAATCAGCAATATCGACAATTTCTTCCTCCAAAGGCATCATTGTTTCCTGCATTAGGAGCCTCCTGTACTCTAGAGTATACAGGGTGAAGCAAAGAAAGAGAAGTCGCTTTTGATCTGCCTCACCCGGCAGAGAAGATTATTCATGCTATATATTTGCAATAAGACAATAATAGGATACAGTAGACGAACTCATACTATTTCAAAGAAATACTGATGAGAGGTTTCCCATACAAAACATACGATGATGTCAATTCAGAGATGCTTGAACCGGTTTTACTTACCAAGCATCACCATGAAACAACTTTATACAATACGATACACCTGAGAGGAGGCGTACCATGGATGCTAATAAGGAAGGGGCAAAACTGATCATAGGCGACCGTGAGGTGCCCATGACTGTTATTACGGACAATATGGGTGGACAATCCATTGATATAACAAGACTTCGCATGGAGACCGGGCTCATCACGTACGACCCGGGCTTTGTGAATACCGGCTCATGCATGAGTTCCATCTGCTATGTCGATGGGGAACAAGGGATTCTCCGATACCGCGGTTATGACATTGAAGATCTTGTGGATCATTGTGACTTTGTCGAGGTTGCCCATCTGCTCATCAAGGGCGAGCTTCCCAACCTGCCCCAACGGCACAAGTATGCAGAGATGCTCAACCGCCACTCACTGCTGCATATAGATATGCGTAACTTTTTCCGTGACTTCCCCCAGGATTCTCACCCCATGTCCATCCTTTCGGCAATGGTAGCCTCCCTTTCGGCCTTCTACCCTGAAATAGCTGATGTCGACCCGGAAGAAAATGTTGACCTCACCGTCAGCAGACTGCTATCCAAGATGCGTACCATCGCAGCATTCAGCTACCGCCAGATGAACGGACTGGACTTCAAGGAACCCTCCTATAAGTTCTCCTACTGCGAAAACTTCCTGAATATGATGTTCTGGACACCGGTCAATGCGTATGAACCCGACCCCTTGCATGTAAAGGCCCTGAACATCCTACTTATCCTGCATGCAGACCACGAACAGAACTGCTCCACCAGCGCCGTAAGGCTTGTCGGCAGCAGTGAGGCGAACCTCTACGCTTCAGTAGCTGCAGGCTGTTGTGCCCTCTGGGGAAGCAAACATGGAGGAGCTAACCAAGCGGTCCTTGAGATGCTCACCACCATCCTCAACGATGGGCTGAGCATTGAGGAGGTCATAACGATGTCCAAGGACAAGGACAACCCCTTCCGCCTTTCGGGCTTCGGTCACCGGGTCTATAAGACCTATGACCCCAGAGCCAAGATAGCAAAAAAACTTTGTGAGGAGGTATTGGGTTCGAACAGCAAGAAGGACCCCCTCCTGCAGCTGGCCCTTGAACTGGAGAGAGTCGCCTTAAGTGACCCCTACTTCATCGAGCGCAACCTCTATCCTAACGTAGACTTCTATACCGGGATCATCTTCCACGCCATGGGAATTCCCGAATCTATGTTTACCGTGCTCTTTGCCATGGGAAGACTCCCCGGTTGGATAGCCCACTGGTTGGAGTGGAGACATGACCCGTACCAGAAGATCGGGCGGCCTCGCCAAGTCTATTCAGGCCTTCAGGCCAGGGAGGTAATGCCTCTTGAAGACCGCTAAGGCCCTTATCTTTGACTTCAATGGGACGCTCTTCTGGGATACGACGTATCACCAGAAGGCGTGGGCTTCCATCGCTGACAAATATGCCCAACGTCCCTACACCGTTGAAGAGATGCACCTGCTCAACGGCAGGACCAATAGCGAGACCATCAATTTTCTTGTAGGCAAGGACCTTTCTCCCAAAGATATCCGCTCTATTTCAGAGGAGAAGGAACAGCTGTATATCAAGATGTGCCAAGCTGCGATGCCCCTTAGCTTAGCTGTTGGAGCCGTCTCCTTGTTTGAAAAAGCCCAAAAGAAGGGCATCAAGATAGCCATTGCCACCAGTGCGGGAAAGGACAATATGGCTTGGTACAAGAAGTGGTTCTCCCTTTCCTCCTATTTCTCTGATGATCTCATCATTACTGATGACAACAGGCGTGCGGGCAAACCCGATCCCGCCATTTACCTCGATACTCTTTCAGCCCTCGGTCTTGAGGGAGATGAGTGTATCGTCTTTGAAGACACGAAAAGTGGGATTCTAAGTGCATCCAGGGCGGGTATCACCACCATCTATGCCATCGGTAGCGAAGGAGCGGACATAGAAACAACAGCGGCCATGGGAGAAACCCATGGCCTGCTCTACAGTTTTGATCAGTTTGTCCTAGAGTAGGGAGACTAGGAGCTCCCCGAACGCCTTGGTACCCAATTTTTCGCAAGGGATACCTTCGCTTTCCATCATACGATGAAAGTCAGCGGTAACCTTCCCGCTGGCCAGAGCCCTCTCAACTACGAGAAATATCCTGTCAGCTGCATCGTCCCATCCCAAGTGTCTGAGCATCATCTCAGCAGAAAGGATCAACGAGAGAGGATTGACAATATCCTTGCCAGCAATATCGGGGGCTGTCCCATGGGTAGCCTCAAAGATGGCAATCTTGCTGTTGGCGTTTATGTTTGCCCCTGGGGCTATCCCTATCCCCCCAACGGCTGCAGCCAAAGCATCGGAGACATAGTCCCCATTGAGGTTCAGTGTGGCGATGACATCGTAACGCTCAGGGGTGAGCAGGATGTTTTGCAAGAAGGCATCACAGATACAGTCCTGGATAACCAAGGCCTCCATCCCCTCGCGCTTGATTGATACGAGTCCTCGCTTGTCTTTCTTTGCCCCAAACTCCCTTTTTGCAAGCTCATAGCCCCATCTGAGAAATCCTCCCTCAGTGAATTTCATGATGTTTCCCTTGTGGACAAGGGTCACGCTCTCGCGCTTGTTCTTCAAAGCGTAGTCGATGGCACTACGGATCAGGCGCTCACTTCCTTCCTGAGAGACGGGCTTGATACCAATGGAACTGGTCAGGGGGAAGCGTATGTTGGAGACACCCATCTCAGTTTGCAGGAAGTTAATGACCTTTTCCACTTCAGGCGTTCCGGCCTCCCACTCGATTCCAGCATAGATATCCTCGGTGTTCTCCCGGAATACCACCATATCGACCTTTTCAGGATATTTAACAGGGGAAGGGACCCCACTGAAATAGTGCACAGGCCTGAGGCATACAAAGAGGTCCAGATTTTGGCGCATCGTGACGTTGAGGCTGCGCATTCCCTCTCCGACAGTGGTGGTCAAAGGGCCCTTTATCGCAACACGATGAGCCCTGATGGCATCGAGTGTCTCATCAGGGAGGTAGGATCCTCTCTTGTCCTTTGCTTTCTGCCCAGCGAAGACCTCTTTCCAAGCGATGCTACGCTCGCCCTTGTAGGCCTTCTCGACAGAAGCATCCACGACACTCTTCATCACTGCAGTAATTTCAGGGCCGACACCGTCGCCTTCAATGTAAGGAATGATTGGATGGGATGGAACCACCAGATTCCTCCCCTCAATGGTTATGCTCTCTTGTTGCATCAGATGTTCTCCTTCAGGACGTTGAGCAGGCCACCTGCAAGCAACATCGCATGTTGGTCAGCTGTGATATCACAGTGCAGAGGGATGGATGTGTGCTGGCTCTTATTCAGCAGGACAACCTCACCTCCTCCTATCTGGGACCGTATATCCTCAAAGACAAGTTCATCACCCTGCTCTATGTTCGCATAGTCTTCCTCGTTGACAAAGGTCAGGGGGATGATGCCGAAGTTACAGAGGTTGTTCTGATGAATCCTCTCTATGGAGAGGGCGATGACCGCCTGGACTCCCAGATACATCGGGCATATGGCAGCGTGTTCACGACTGCTGCCCTGACCATAGGAGGTTCCGGCAACAATAAAATTGTCCAATCCCTCTTTCTGGTTCTTCTGGCAGCGGGTGGCAAACTCCGGGTCAATCGGTTCAAAGACATACTTGGAGTACTCTACAATGTTTGAGCGGTACTTGAGGCGAGCTCCTGCAGGCATGATGTGGTCGGTGGTGATCTTATCCCCTACCTTGATGGTGAGCTCACCTTTCAAATCTTTTTTAAGGGGGGTGTTCTTGGGTGGGTCTCCAATATTGGGTCCCCGCAGTATCTCCACTGATCTTCCATCTTCAGGAGGGAAAATCAGCATGGAGTCATCGACAAGAAACTTCTCTGGGACACTCACCTGGGGAAACGGAATGCCATGACTGGAAATTGGGTCGGTGATCATCCCTGTGATGGCGCCAAGGGCTGCCACCTCAGGGCTTACCAGATAAACCTGACCACTTTTGGTACCACTACGGCCCTCAAAGTTTCGGTTGTTTGTCCTCAGCGATACCCCCTCTGATCCAGGGCTCTGGTGATTGCCTATACAAAAGCCGCAGGCACTCTCCAGAATACGTGCTCCGCTTGCAATGAGCTTGGCAAGGGAGCCGTCATTGGCAAGCATCATGAATACCTCCCGGCTACCGGGGGCTACGCCCAAGCTTACCGAGGGGTGCACAACCTTCCCCTCGAGGAGGTCTGCTACCTTCTTCATATCCACATAGCTGCTGTTTGTGCAAGATCCTATAAGCACCTGATCTACTTTCTTACCAGCAACATCCTTAACCAGCACAATATTGTCCGGGGAGTGAGGCAGGGCGATCCTTGCCTCAAGGGTGGAGAGGTCGATCTCAAAGAGGTCGTCATAGACTGCCCCTGTATCGGCACAAAGAGGCGCATAATCACTGCCGCGGTTGTGCCCTTCCAAGAAGCGGCGGGTATTCTCATCGGAGGGGAACAAGCTGGTGGTGACACCGGCTTCAGCACCCATGTTGCAGATGGTGGCACGTTCGGGAACCTCAAGGGTTGCTACGCCATCACCGGTATATTCAAATATGCAGTTTACATTGCCCTTGGTCGTGAAGTGCTCCAATACTGCAAGGATGACATCCTTAGCAGATATCCAGGGACGGAGTTTTCCCGTGAGCCTGATCTCGATCACCTTGGGGGCGATGAGGTGGAAAGAGCCTCCTGCCATGGCAACAGCAACATCCAAGCCTCCCGATCCTATCGCTATCATGGCAAGTCCGCCACCAGTGGGGGTGTGACTGTCACTGCCTAAAAGCGTAGAGCCGGGCTTTCCAAATCGCTCAAGATGCACCTGGTGGCAGATACCATTGCCTGGGCGGGAGTAAATGACCCCCTTGCTTGCTGCTACGCTTTGCAGATAACGATGGTCATCAGCATTTTCAAAGCCGACCTGTATAGTATTATGGTCCACATAGCTGACTGCGAGTTCATTTTTCACCCTTGGAAGGCCCATAGCTTCAAACTGGAGGTATGCCATGGTACCTGTCGCATCTTGGGTTAGGGTCTGGTCTATACGGATGCCGATGGGTTTTCCTTTCTCCAAGGATCCCTCCATCAGGTGAGCTGATAATATTTTTTCGGTAAGTGTCTTGCCCATACATACTCCTTATTTCTGTTGTTCGTAGTGTACCCGATAGCAGGAAGAAAGGGAAACCTCCTGCTTCCTCTTAGACGATAACTATGCGCCTATTGACTGCAAAGGCTACAACAAGCTCAAAAAATACCACCACCAAAGTCCCAATACCAATCGAGAGAAGCACCAGCGAGAAGGAGAAAGTCTCATAGAGGAAGCCACCTAGAACAGCTCCAATGATAGTACCCACCGTGAGCAGCACCTCGTGGATGACCATCCTACTTGAACGGTTGATGCTCCCACTCGCCCCATGGAACATGCTCTGGGTATAGGCAGTGGCAAAAAGAATGCCGAACAATAGAAAAAACAAGCCATAGGCAAGCATGCTGGTAAAGCCAGTGGCGACAAGACAGGAGAGGGCAAACACTGTCTGCACTAGGAAGATATACCGCTTCTTGAAGTGCCAGAAGCCAAACTTGCCCAGCAACAAGAAGCTAATGCAGGTAGCCACCCCACGAAAAAGCAGCAGCAAGCCGGTAAAGCTTTCGCTGATCGCAAGCACATCCTGGGCGTAGAGGGGGAAGATGGTAAGGATGACACTCATGCCGGTGTAGAGAATTATCACCCCGATCCAGCAGTAAAAGCGTAGGGGCGTGCTCTCATCAACCTTGTCACTAGCATGATTTTCCTCTTTTTCACTTTTCATTGCTCGGATTCCAGGAACCAGAGCACTGCTGGCAGCAATTATCAGAAAGACCAGCAGGAACAAGGCGACGGCAACCATGAATGGCAAGATGGTAGAACGTTCGACCAGGACTCCTGCGACAAAAGAAGAGAAAGCCAGGCCACTGGACCAGGAGAAGTTAAAGGCGTTGGAGACATGACTGAGCTGTATTCCCTCCTTGCCCCGGGAGAACCACCCTTCGATCTGAGGCCAAAGGAGGCTCATAAACGCACCGTAGAAGGCTAAGGAGATGTAACTTACACCCAGGTTGCTCGTTGAGGCAAAGAAAGCTACTGAAACGGCCATTCCCAACAGAGAGATCGAGACGAGGTTCCGAGGCTTGAAATGCACAGTATACGGGGCGAGAAATATACAGAACAACAGGTAAAAAGAGGTGCTGATGGAGACCGCTATCCCTATCTTGTCAGCACTCAGATGAAAAAAACCACGAAGGTGGTAAACCATGGCAAGGTTGACCATCGCAATGGTGAGCTGAGCAAGAAAGGATGCCACGTTGAGCACCCAAAACTGTATTGAATCGGTCCGTTCTCTGGTAAATTGCATGGTATCTCCCGTATAGGGGAATGTATAGCAAGTTTAGTCCCAACAATGCAAGAAGCAATATTGCGTAAATGACGGATAATGGATACATTTGGGCTATGAACAATGACATTCTCCAAAATGCACCGTTTGTAGCCGCTGCCCTCTCTGTATTTGTTGCGCAGATGCTCAAACCCTTTGTCAATGCTATTTTTGAGCGCCGGTTCGACTGGAGACTCTTACATAGCACTGGAGGCATGCCTTCAAGCCACACTGCCGGGGTTATCGCCCTGACTACCAGCATAGCCCTTACCGAGGGTGTAGGCACCGTATATTTCGCCATAGCGGTTACCTTTGCCTCCATTGTCATCCATGATGCCATGGGCATCAGGCGTGCTGCAGGAAAGCAGGCTGCGGTCATTAACGAATGGAGCCGCCTGCTCAGCGACATCCACCGAGAAGGGCCATTCAATCCTGAAAACCTCAAGACTATGCTCGGGCACTCCTTCAGCCAGGTATTTTTTGGCACCCTCCTTGGCCTGATAATAGGCTTGACCACCACTGGTTATATTCTCGGGGCATAGAGTTAATGCATATTTATTCCTTAATGCTTGACTTATTTTGCATAAGTATGCATTATGCTCTTTACCAGTTTAAGGAGTTTACCCTATGAAAAAGATATCAGTTATTCTTTTAGCTCTCTTGTTCGCACTTTCCCTCTCCCTGTTTGCAGGTGGTGCGAAGGAAGATGGAGCAAAAGCCTATGTATTCGCCTCTGATGCAACCTGGCCTCCCCTTGAGTTTGTGGACAATGGGGTCCTCACCGGTTTTGAAGTGGAGCTCATCCCCCTCATTGGCGAGAAAGCAGGAGCCCCTATGGTCGTAAAGAACATCCCATGGGATACCATTTTCGCTGGCCTTGCCAACGGAGCTTATGATGGTGTTGCATCAGGAGTAACCGTCACCGAAGAAAGAAAGGGCGTCATGGCTTTTTCCACTACCATCCTGGAAGCCGGACAGGTAGTCATCATCCGTACCAAGGACAGTGCAATGTACAAGGGCATTGAAGATCTTGCAGGCAAGAAAATCGGGGTTCAGATTGGAACAACCGGGGATTTCGCCCTAGCAAACTACCCTGTGGAGAAACGTGCATACGACGACATCGGCCTCGCTATCGAGGACATGCTCAATGGCAATGTGGATGCAGCAGTCTGTGACTCTCTCATCGCCAGTGACTTTGTACTCGCAAACGAAAACTACAAGAGTCGCCTCTCTGTAGCAGGTGAGCCTTTCACCAAGGAAGATATCGCAATCGCAGTCAGAAAGAACGACACCAAGCTTCTCGCCTTGGTCAACAAGGGCCTTGAAATCGCTATGGCTGACGGATCTTTTGATGCACTTAAGAAAAAGTGGAATCTGCTGTAGAAGCAAAGGGCATCGAGAAAGAGGAACTTCGGTTCCTCTTTTTTTATGCATTAAAAAGTATTATTACTCTTTATTTTGCATATTTATTCTATAAAGGTTGACATTCGTTGCATATCTATGCATTATCTCCTGTATCACATTAGGAGATTACACCATGAAAAAACTTATCACTATTGCACTTGTCATACTTTTGGTATCGCTGGTTCCCCTGTTCAGTGCAGGCACCAAGGAAGAGGCTGGAGTCCCTTCCTACATCTTTGCAGCCAACTGCGCATGGCCCCCACTGGAGTTTGTCGATGAGAAAGGAGATATAGTCGGCTTTGAAATCGATTTGGTCAATGAAATTGCCAAGGTGCAGGGCGTAAAGATAACAGTACAGAACGTTGCATGGGACGGCATCTTTGCCGGACTTTCCAACGGCGCATATGATGCAGTCGCCTCAGGGGTCTCTGTCACAGACGAGAGGAAGAAGACCATGGGTTTCTCCACTCCTATCATGACCATCACCCAGGCAATTCTGGCACCCAAAACAACGCAGGGGCTGACCTCCACCGCTAGCCTCAGCAATAAGAAAGTAGGCGTACAGTTAGGTACCACCGGTCACATCTACTTGGAGTCTTTTATCAAGGATAATCCTAGCATGAAGACTGTTATTAAAGCCTATGATGAGATTGGCTTTGCCATTGAGGACATGATCAACGGCAATCTGGATGCAGTGGTGACAGACTCTGTTGTTGCCAGCGAGTATGTTCTTTCCAACCCCAGGTATGCAAGCAAACTGCAGGTAAGCGGTTCGGCAAGCGACCTCGGCGAGCCTGAGCCAATAGCCATAGCAATGCTGAAGGACAATACTGCCTTGATCGAACTGGTCAATGAAGGGCTTGCAAAAATTGTAGCATCAGGGAAGATGGAAGAACTTCAGAAGAAGTGGAATATACTGTAAGGTCGAACTGATTATGCAAAGGAAGGAGCCGCCACTAGGCGGCTTTCCTCTTCCTAATTCTTTTGAGATTTCTCGCATGATTATGCCGATTGCTTCCTATTTGTTGAATATTTATTCAATTGTATTGACAACTAATGCATAATTATGTAGTACTACCCTATAGATATATCCTATTGAACAGTGAGTAACCATGGAACGAGAAGAAAATAAGTTTGATAATCTGCAAATGCATACTGCAAGACAGAAAATGGTATCGGTAGACCCTACCGACCACAAAAGAAAGCACCCTGTCATCCAGATGACCGACGGCGTGCTCATACCACGCAAAGGCGATGGACACGTGCTCAACTCGTGGAGAATTACATTCTTCAGCGCCCTTGTCCTCTTAGGTGGGCTCGTCATTTTCAAGCCACAACCGTATAGGGACATCTTTATGGTCGTCATCAAGGGTGCTCCGGTAACCTTCCAGGTGACCATACTTGCAATACTGGGGGCTATCATAATAGGTACCCTTACTGGTCTTGGTTCAGTAAGCAAGCGACGATGGGTCAATATGGTCAGCGGTGTCTACGTGGAGCTTATCCGCGGTATTCCCCTTCTGGTCCAACTGATCTTCATCTACTATGCCATGGGGAGGTTCTTCAGAATCCAAGGCATGGTGGCTGCTGTAGTAGCACTTTCCATCTGTTTTGGAGCGTACATGGGAGAAATTGTGCGCGCTGGCATCCAGGCAATCCCCCGGGGTCAGATGGAGGCGGCGATCGCCGTCGGTCTGAGCCGTGGCCAAGCCTTCAGATATGTCATCCTGCCCCAGACGGTAAAGGTCATCCTTCCTGCAGTAGGCAATGAGTTCATATCCATGCTCAAGGACTCTTCGCTAGTATCAGCAATTGCGCTCAGCGACATCCTGAGAAAAGGACGGGAGTACATCTCCCGCACCTTCCTTTCACTTGAGACCATGCTGGTCGTTGCACTGGTCTACCTGATCATCACGCTCATACTTTCTCGCCTCGTAGGGATGCTCGAGGAAAGGTTGCATAAGAATGGCTAGAATACGCATAGAAAACCTCACCAAGGAATATCAGACAGAAAAAGATGTCGTGAAGGCTGTACGCAATGCCTCCCTCACCGTCGAACATGGGGAGGTGGTGGTTATCATCGGCCCTTCAGGAAGTGGAAAAAGCACCCTGCTCAGAAGCGTCAATAAGCTGGAAATACCTACGGGGGGACATATCTTCATTGATGAGGATGATGTTGTTGACCCCAAAGTGGACCTGCGCAAGATCCGCGAGGAAGTGGGGATGGTATTCCAGTCCTTTAACCTCTTCCCACACCTCACAGCCCTGGACAACATTATCCTTGCTCCGTTGAAGGTAAAGAAGATGAGCCGTAAGGATGCTGAGGAGAAAGGGCGGAAACTATTGAAGTTGGTCGGCCTTGAGGAAAAAGAGAAGGTACACCCCAACCAGCTTTCAGGTGGGCAGCAACAGAGGGTCGCCATAGCCCGTGCCCTTGCCATGGATCCGAAGGTGATGCTCTTTGATGAGCCGACCAGCGCCCTGGACCCAGAGATGATCAAGGAGGTCCTTGACGTCATGCTGGGCCTTGCAAAAAGCGGTATGACGATGCTGTTGGTCACCCATGAGATGGGCTTTGCCAAGGCGGCTGCAGACAAGGTGGTCTTCATGGATGATGGCGAAATTGTTGAAATCGCTACCCCTCACGATATGTTTACCAACCCCAAGAGTGACCGTACCAAGCTGTTTTTGGACCATATTCTCTAGGATAGAGAGCTCAAACCAAAAAAACCTGCCTACAGTATCACTGTGGACAGGTTTTTTCATAGTAGAGCATGACTAGTGTATAAAATAGGGCTCAAACGCTTGTCGCTTGCCGGTCTTGGCTGTATGGTTTTTGCAAGGAGCTACCCATCATGCAACAGAAAACAGAACAGAGCTGGCTGGAAAAACATATCACCCTACACACGTACGACGACCCAAAGGCAGAAAGAGAGAACGCCATCACCCACCTGGTGGGAACAGCTCTTGCCCTCATTGCCTTCATCATCATACTTTTCAAGCTTCCTTCCCTCCCCTCGCTTTCGCTGAAGATAGGGATGGTAATATGGGGCCTTACCATGATTTTGCTCTACGGGGCATCGACGCTCTATCACACACTACCCCATGGAGACGCCAAACGTTTATGCAGGATTCTTGATCACAGCAACATCTACTTTTTGATAGCGGGCACCTATACCCCTATGCTGATGTACGTGGGCAGTTCCAAAGCATACATGATACTTGCTCTGGTCTGGGGCATAGCCGTAGTGGGCATCCTCACCACCTTGCTGATCTGGGGGAAGATGGGTGCCTTGCATGTGGCGCTCTATATCGCAATGGGGTGGCTGGTAGTGTTGTTTTGGGATGATGTGATCCCCTTCCTGCCAGAGGGGATCGCAGTCTGGATAATTGCAGCGGGACTCACCTATACGATAGGGGTCATCTTCTACGCAAATAAGCGCATCCCCCACTACCATGCCATCTGGCATCTCTTCTGTATCGGGGGAAGCGCTCTCTTCTTTATCGGATATATGCTTAAACTGGTCTAGTTCAGTAGTTCTGCTATATCAGCGTACAGGACCTCTTCGGGTACAAAGCCCAGATAACCTTTGACCACCCTGCCTTCCTTGTCCAGGAAGACGGTGGTGGGCAAGCTGGTGGTCTGGAAGACTGCAGCAAACATACCGTCATCGTAAAACACAGGCCCTGTAAACGGAAAATCCTTGATAAAGGCGTTGATCGTCTTCAGCGTCTCACGCTGTCCGTCGAGGGCATCCAGGAATATGAAACTAACCTGATCCCCATACTCATCAAAAGCCTTTTGGAAATGAGGAAGCTCCTGCTTACAAGGCGGACACCATGATGCAAAGTAATTGATCACAGCGGGCTTGCCATCCCTGACATCACTGACAGAGGTGACTGTCCCATCCAGACGGGTCAAAGGAAGGTTAGGCATCACAGGATTTTCATTCGCTTCAGGTTGCGGCTCTTTTTCTTCGGTCTGTGGCTCCTCTTGTACAGGAGCACTCTCTGCAACGACGCTCTGAGCACTCTCAGCAGAGTCTGGGGCAGGAACAGACGGCTTAGGCGCCTCAGCCTTGTTTGGTACAGGGGCTTGGGACTCAAGGGCAAGCTTCGGTGTGAAGGAGACAGCCGGGGCATTCTTCTTCAGCGCATTGTAGGCGACAGCTGCAATGATGATCACCACAGCAAACGAAATCACAGTTATAAGAAGGGTTCGTGTATTCTTTTTCATGTACTAGTACTCCTAGAGAAACAAAGCTGCCGGGTTGAATCCCAGCACCAGGGATATGCCAAAAGCCAGCAGGATAATTC
>CAYSIH010000011.1:0-16613 GCA_964431005.1 uncultured Sphaerochaeta sp.
CAGATGTTCCCTTTGAACCTAATATTCGGTAATGATAAAGAAAGACCTTGTAACTGGTTTTGTTACAAGGTCTTTACTACCGGCGATCGGAATCGAACCGATACGGATTATTCATCCATTAGATTTTGAGTCTAACGTGTCTACCAATTTCACCACGCCGGCATTAGCGGATTTCATCCTAACAAATCCCTTGGGTAAAAGCAACATAGTTCTGTAAAAAATAGTTCATTGTTCGTAAGATTGTTTTTTCATCTTTTTTGCTCTACAGTATGAATAGTTGGAGGGTATAGTGAAAACTCTTACCAAATCATTTTCAATGCTGTTGTTGCTCATCCTTTTGCTCACTCCACTTTTTGCAAATGAGCAAGTTACCAATGCAAGTTCAGGAATCCTGACTGCGGATATCCCCATCATGTATGGGGATGAGGCTTTTAGGGCTAGGATAGCCGAGAAGACCGGTGGCTTGCGCTCCCCTGTCGGACTTGTTTTGTCTGGGGGATCTGCCCGTGCCTTCGCCCATATCGGGGTGCTTAAGATGCTGGAAGAAGAGGGTATTATCCCTGATTTCATCATCAGCAACTCCATGGGAAGCATCATCGGACTGATGTATGCAGCAGGAATGTCAGCTGACCAAATCCTTGAAAGCATCTCAAGTGTCTCCTTGCAATCCCTTTTTGACCTGACCTTCCCCATTGGAGGGGGGCTGTTGGAGTCTTCGCGCTTCAATGCTGTCCTAGCCTCTTTTCTTGGATTTGACCTACGCATTGAGGAGCTACCCATCCCTATAGTTGTCATTGCAGAGGATCTGGTGACTCGTCGCCAGGTCTATATGGCTGAGGGCGATTTCTATACTGTCTTACAAGCATCCTACGCGCTGCCTGTCTACTTTCCCCCTGTGAAATATAAAGGACACCTCCTCCTTGATGGAGGCATCACCAACCTTGCACCGGTGAATCTTGCCTATGAATATGCGGATTCTGTCATTGTATCCACCACTTTTTATGATGTTGATACTCTCAATTTACGTAACCCTCTGACAATTCTCAATGTCTCTATCGACATAGCAAAGCGAAGAAGAGGAGTAGAGGAGCTCAAGGAACATCTTTCTGAGGCGATCTGGATCCGTTGTGATGTTGAGGATGTCTCATTTATGGAGTTTTCTGCGGTGAAAGAATTGGCAAGGAAGGGGTACCAGTCTGCCATGTTGCAGAAGGAAGCTCTAGAAGGGCTGCCTAAGACCACCATGGATGAAGTCCAGCTTGACAACCGTTTGCGACTGACCGAAAGTATTGAAAAATCCCTATCGGGTCACAAGACCTTCTCACACAGCAAGCTGCGGGACTCCTCCCATCTGTTGGGATTTGGGTTTGATAGCGAACGGGGCAAGGCTAATGACTCTCTTCTCAAGGATACGAATGCTTTAGGCATCAAGTATACCCTTCGAACTGGGGACCTCGATCTTTTTATCAACACCGGGATGGTTTTTCAAGCATACACGAACGAGAGCATTGCCATAGACCCTGCCCTGCGCGGCCAGTTGGACTATTACTTTCTCAGACATTTCAAGCTTACGCTGGATAGCACCATCGCAGGCGATGTTGCAACGGGCAATCCCCTGTTTTCTGCAGCACTGCAGCTTGATGGAAGATTCTCTCTACTGAACGACGCACTTAGGCTCAGGCTGCTGGAGAGTGTCGAGCATGTATCAAATCCAGGGTTAGGGGACCTCACCCCTTACTGGGGGGAGAAGACCTATCTCTTCTCCTCTACAGCTGAAGTGCTGTTAGCTCTTCCTCAGAGCAGGGGATTAGGCCTTGAAAAGGGAGTGGTCTCCCTCTCCTATCAGGTGCTGGGGGACTATGAACTGAGCCGCACCTTCCTATCTGGAAGCTTGGGCACTACAGTACTGCACAAAAACACAGGGTTGTTTGGTGATATGAAGAGCACAGCGAGGTTTGCCCTCGATGGCAAGGGGGAAGTCCCCCTTCTCATCGCTGATGGGTTCAGAACCAACAATGCGCTTATCAACAAGCAGGGACATGACCTGTCCTTGGTTGGAGGCAATCCGGCAAACCACCTGGTGGTCACTTCGTTCTCCTTGGGGTTTGCCCCCTTGAATACCAAGCCTACCATCGCAGAGTTGTTTATCTTTGAAAAGAGTAGCATAGCTGCCTATATCGACCTGTTGTGGCATGAGAAGGATTCATGGAAACCTTCCCTCTCTCTAGGGGTGGAGCTGCACACTGAGTTCTCCTTGTTGGGCATCAGGACCCTGCCGGTCACCCTCTATGGAGGGTGGGATCAGAGTGTGAACTGCTTTGTCTGGGGCCTCTGGTTCAGCATCCTGTTCTAGGGTTATTGACCCTCATGCTTTCTTGCATACTCCAAATCGGCTTCAGTGAGGTCGGTGTTGGGGCTTTCATCCTCTTCATCAAACCCTAGTTTTCTTGCCAGTTGCTTATTCTTGGGTTTTTCAATCTCTTTTTCCTCTGCAAAACCGGAAAGGACAAGCTCCGTCTCTTCCTCAAACTCTTCTGTCAGGGGTGGGGGGAGTTTGCCTGAAGCGACAATGGCGGTATGCTGATCTATCTCCAAGGCACCGGCTCGTCTTGTCTTTGGATTTTCCAGTCTCACTTTCAAGGCCTTGATAGCCTCTTTACTCATGCTTGTGGTATTGGAAAACCTTGTCTGGAGAGCCTTATCCATCAATTCAATCGCTTCCCCAACCTTGCCGAAGTGGATCCTAGCCTGTGCAGCGTGGAGATACGGTTCGGGGAAGGAAGGACCTTTATTGACCAAGGCGGAATAGAGCTGGTTTGCTTCCTCCCACTTGCCTTCGAGCAGATAGAGCCAGCCATGGTTGTCATGGATACCCGGGCTCTCATTCTCATACTGGGCCCCTTCCTCTATAAGCTTCCGCGCAGTCTCCAGGTCCCCTTGCTCAAGAGCATAGGTGCCATAGTTGATAAACAGGTTCTTATCACGGTATCCACTGTCATATATTGCCTTGACTTCATTGGTAGCCCGCTCCAAATCCCCTTCTATCCAGTAGACCATTGAGATCATGGTTTTGGCTATATTGGTCAGGACTTCATCTTCCTGCTTCTTCTCTTCTGCGAGGTACTCCTCGATGATGGATTTTCCCACCTCCATGTCGCCCCGCTGGATATACATGCTGGCTGCGGTGATCCTATAGGCGGGCAGTAGACCGCTTTTGAGGGCCTTCTGGTAGAGTGGCCACGCTTTGGCCCACCGCTGTTCATCCTTTTGGACAAGGTGCCTGTTGCCCTGTATATAGAAGAAGATGCTTCGTTTCCAGTAAAAGAAACCGCCTGCCAGAAGTATGAGGATACCAAATTTTACCCCTGGGGTGGTGGGTAATACACTGATGCCAACAATAACGAGTAGCGATATCCATAGTCCCATATTTTTTTTCTTTATCATGAGGTCTCCTTTGCGCACAACAAATAATGTATCGTGAATGGTGGGAGGTTGCAAGAGCGCTTTGCAAATTGTACACTCCAGCCATGGATGATAGGGATATTTTGGTTCACGCTTGCTGTGGACCTTGCAGCAGTGCAAGCATAGAACGAATGCTCACCGATGGGTGGAAACCCACCCTATTTTTTTCAAATAGCAATATTTTTCCTCTAGAAGAGGCCGATCGTCGGTTTGAAGCACTTTTGACCGTTGCCCAAGCCTACAATCTCCCTGTGATACGGGAGAGGTGGAACCATGAAAGCTGGCTAGAGGCCGTTTCAGGCTTGGAAGGGGAGAAGGAGGGCGGCTTGCGCTGCGAAGCTTGCTTTGCCTACAACCTCAAGGAAGCATCCATCAAGGCAGAAGAGCTGGGCTTTCAGCACTTCTGTACAACCCTCACCGTCAGCCGGTTTAAAAACAGCAAGGTCATCTTTCGGGTAGGAGAACAGTTTCCTCGCTTTGAACAGCTTGATTTCAAGAAGAAAGGTGGCTTTGACCGAAGCCTTGTACTTAGTAGGGAACTTGGTCTTTACCGTCAGATTTACTGTGGATGTGAGTTCTCATCCCTTGGCAAGAAGCTTTGATTCTCCAATTTTAGTGTGCTATACTCAGTTTTGAAGTGAGGGGAAAAGCATGAGGAAATTGTTGAAATTTTTGACCGGAAGGCTTTTCCTTTCTCTCGTGTTTATCCTTCTCCAGATTGCTGTCCTCATCAACATCTTTGGCTTTGCCAAGAATGATGCCCTCTGGATCCAGATATTTTCAACAACCTCCATTGTCATGGCCCTTTTTGTAAGTATGCGCGACCATCTGAACCCAGCCTATAAGATAGGTTGGATGTTGGTCTTCATGCTACTTCCTGTTTATGGGGGGCTTCTTTATATCTTTTTAGGCACCAGGAAAATGAGTCCTGGACTTAAGAAACAACTAGAAGCGTTCGATGATTTTCATGAAAAAGGGATGGAGAACGTCTACCTCTCAGCTGATCTGCCCCGACAAGCACTTGAGTCCTATGATGCGACCCTTTCCCGCCAGGAGAGCTATATAACCGGTATCAGTGGATTCCCTGCCTGGAGCAATACGGAAGTGGAATATTTTTCAGAAGGGGAGGATTGGCTGCTCGATCTCTTTGAGGAGATCAAAAGAGCCAAGTCCTTTATATTTCTTGAGTTTTTCATCATTGCCGAAGGTGAGGTCTTTACCGCATTGCTCAAGGAGTTGGTTGCCAAGGTACAGCAAGGGGTCCTGGTCCGCCTGATGTTCGATGATGTAGGCTCTATCTCCACAATCCCGGCATACCATGAACGCCACCTGAGGAGCCTTGGCATAGAGGTTGTTGCCTTCAATCCTCTCAGGGCGCATATCAATAGCCGCCTCAACAGCCGTGATCACCGTAAGGTCGTAGTCATAGACGGTAACATAGGATATACCGGTGGAATTAACATCGCTGATGAGTATGCCAATCGCCAGATACGCTTTGGCCACTGGAAGGACACGGGAATAAAGATGAAAGGGGATGCCGTGTGGAACCTCACCCTGATGTTCCTTCAGCTCTGGAGTTTTGGCGCTAAAAAACCTGTGGACTTTGCCCTATACAGACCTACCATCCAGTATAAGACTGATGGGTTTGTCCAACCCTTTGGTGATAGTCCCCTGGATAACCACAATGTGGGTGAGAATGCCTATATCCAGATCATCAGCATGGCTAAGAAGTATGTCTGGATAACAACGCCCTACCTGGTCCTGGATAATGAGATGATTACCGTCCTGAAGATAGCCGCCCAAAGCGGGGTCGATGTACGCATCATCACCCCTAATATGCCTGACAAGTGGTATGTGTTTGCTGTCACGCAGGACAACTACTACTCGCTTATCGAAGGTGGTGTCAAAATCTATGAGTACGTTCCGGGCTTCCTCCATGCAAAGATGTGTGTTGCCGATGACAAGGTAGCCATCATAGGCACGATCAACATGGACTATCGCTCCTTTTATCTGCACTTTGAAAATGCTGTCTTGCTGTATGGCTCTTCAGTTGTTGAGTCTGTCTCTACGGACATGAAAAAGATTCTGGATGTGAGTCAGAGGATAACCCCCGAGGTTCTAGCTGCCAGACCCTGGTACAAGAAGCCTTTGGGCACCATCCTCAGGCTGGCTGCCCCATTACTCTAGAAGGAAGGATGCTATGAAGTTTCTCAACTATGGTTCAGTAAATATAGACTTGGTTTTCACAGTCGATCACATGGTGGTCCCCGGTGAGACCATTTCCAGCTCGTCTTTTTTTAGGAGTGCTGGAGGCAAGGGGGCAAACCAGAGCGCCGCCTTGGCAAAGGCAGGGGCGAAGGTCACCCATGCTGGGAAGATCGGCTCTGATGGCCAGTTTCTGGTAGACCTCCTGTCAGGCTACGGGGTGGACACCTCCCAGATACGTCTTTATGAAGGGGCTACCGGCCAGGCCCTGATCCAACTGGACAAGCATAAGCAGAACGCCATCGTCCTCTATGGTGGGGGTAACTTGCAGATTACAAAAGAGGAGATTGACAAAAGTCTCGACCTGTTTGGCCCCGAGGATATGCTTGTCCTGCAAAACGAGATCGTGCACACCTCCTATCTCATTGAAGAGGCCAAGAAAAGAGGCATGAAGATCTGTTTCAATACCGCCCCCTTTGATGAGAAGATTTTCGCCTTGCCGCTGCACTTCATCGACATACTGGTTGTCAATGAGATCGAGGGCGCTGCCCTGGCAAAGACAGCCAAGGGAGCAACCTTTACCGAAATACTAGACGCCTTGGTGAAAGGCTACCCATCCAGTGAGATCGTTTTGACTGTAGGCAAGGGTGGGGCATACTATGGGTATAAGGATGTTAGGTTGCACGAACCCATCTATGACCTTCCTGTGGTCGACACCACAGCTGCCGGTGATACCTTTATCGGTTACTTCCTCACCTCCCGCTCCCTCGGCCATGGTAGTCAGCAAGCCTTGCGCCATGCATGCAAGGCTTCAGGCTTAGCCGTCTCCCGCCTAGGGGCGATGGGATCGATTCCCCTAGCCTCTGAAGTATTCGGCTGATCTCTAGTTTCCCAACAGCTGCAGGTGGGTCTTGCGGTAGTGCGAAGGGGAGGTTCCTGTGGAGGTCTTGAACTGCTTGGAGAAGTGGAATTCAGAGCAAAACTGCAGTTTTGCAGCTATCTCCTTGATGGAGAGGTCCCCACTGGTGAGCATAGCCCTTGCAGCTTCAAGCTTCAGGTTTGAGTAGTACTTCATCGGAGTGGTGTTCATTCGTTTTCTGAAGAGACGAACAAAGTATGAGGGGTCAAGTTCTACATGACTTGCTATCTGCTTGAGGCAGAGGTTGTCGAATACATGACGCTGCATGTATCTGATGGCCTTCTCAAGGCAGACATGTGTTGTGGTACTCCTCTCTGAGACACTGCCCGCCAGCAGGTTGTAGAGAAAGCCCAGAAACTGGTGGCATGCACTGAGGCGAAGCTCCTCCTTGTTGCTGAAGGCTTTGTCCCGCACCTCCTCAAAGAAGAATCTCCAGTTTGTCCCTATGTGCAGGGGGTGTTTGTTCTCCAACTTGGAGAAGAGTTCCCTCTGTTCTGGGCAAGAGATCAGGATAGCGTAGTAGGTGATGTTTGCCTCTTCATCTGACGTTATGCTGTGCTCCTTTTCATCAGAGGTGATAAAAAGAGACCCTGGGGCGATGGTATACCACGTATCACCATTGGTGAAGGTTCCGCTTCCACTGACAAAGTAATGGACCTCGAACGAACCCTTCTCATGACTGTGCACTCTCTGGTGCCACAGAAGCTCCTGTTTTTCATGCATCTGGTAGACAAAGACAGCATCTATAATTTCCATAAGTCAATAATACATATGTTTTACCAATCTTGTCTATGGTTATCTCATCTCGTGTAGCGGATACTATGTGTAGTAAGGAGGATTTTGTATGCAAATTGTTGCTGGAATTGACACTGGAACCCAGAGCACCAAAGTGCTTTGCTACGATGTCGGGCAGAAAAAAGTAGTGGCTAGCGTGAGTGCCCCCCATGCCATGATTAGCCGCGATGATGGTACACGTGAGCAAGAAGCCGTATGGTATCTTGATGCCATACGCACCTGCTTTGCGCAAATCGACTCCAAACTACGGAAAAGTATTCAAGCAATTGGAGTTTCCGCTCAACAACATGGCTTTGTACCAGTTGGTGGCAGGGGAGAGGTCTTAGGAGCGGTAAAGCTATGGAACGATACTGCAACCAGTAAGGAGTGCGATATCCTTACAGAACGGTTGGGAGGGGAAGATCGTGTTTTTTCCTTGATAGACAACCAAATTCTTGTTGGCTATACCGCACCGAAGGTGCTCTTCCTCAAGCGGAATAACAAGGAAGCTTATGACAAGCTTGCACATATCCTGCTTCCCCATGATTACATCAACTTCTACCTGACGGGAGTCTACTCGACAGAGGCAGGTGATGCATCAGGAACCGCATTCTTTGACGTAAAGAACAGGAAATGGTGTGAAGAGGTCCTGCACGCTATCGACGACAAACGTTTGCTCTCTGCTATGCTTCCCCCCTTAGTAGAGGCCGGAGATGCTTGTGGCAGGGTAACACAACAGGCAGCAAAGGAGCTCGGTATTCCTGTAGGAATTCCTGTCTCTTCGGGCTGTGGGGACAATATGGCTGCTGCATTGGGTACCGGGTGTGTGGAGCCTGGATCCTTGACGATGAGCATGGGGACCAGCGGAACCCTTTTTGGCTACAGTGACAGTATCGTTTCAGACAGGAAAGGAAGACTTGCCGCATTTTGTTCCTCAAGCGGAGGCTATCTTCCCCTGTTGTGCACGATGAACTGTACTATTACGACAGAGAGTATCCGCGCTCTGTTTGGCTATGACGTGAAAAAGCTCGATGAGCTTGCCCTTCAGGCACCCATAGGGTGCGAGGGCGTTACGATGCTTCCCTTCTTTAATGGTGAGCGAGTTCCGAACCTTCCCCATGGCAAGGGGGTTCTGACAGGGTTCGACCTTTCCAACATGAAGGTGGAGAATATCGCCCGAGCCGCTTTGGAAAGCTCCATCTATGCGATGAAGGGCGGCCTTGAGGCGTTTGGTGAATTGGGTTTTAAGCCTAAACACCTAGTGTTGACCGGCGGTGGATCAAAGAGCGCAATCTGGCGACAGATCGCCTCAGATGTAATGCAGCTACCTCTCGCTGTTCCCAGAAATGCCGAGAGTGCTGGCTTTGGAGCCGCACTTCAGGCATTGTGGACTCTGAGCGGAGATAGCATCGAAAAGATTAGTGCTACCCATGTACAGTTTGATGAGAAGAAAGGGTGTGCGCCAGTTGAAGAGAATCGGGAAGCATATGAAAAAGCGTATAAACGTTATCAAGAATATGTAGAGGCGATGACGCCTTTGTTCAAGTAGGAGGAACAATATGGACTATTTTGTAGGTGACAAAGAGTATTTTAAAGGTATAGGAAAAATTGAGTTTGAAGGTAAAGATAGCAAAAACCCACTCGCTTTCAAGTTCTATGATGCAAAGAAAAAGATAGCAGGCAAGACCATGGAGGAGCATCTAAGGTTTGCCACTGCGTACTGGCACAGTTTCTGTGCTGATGGAACCGACCCCTTTGGCAGTTCCACCATGGTGCACCCCTTTCATGACTCTAACCCCATGAAGCAGGCAATGGCTAAAGCCGATGCTGCCTTTGAGTTTTTTACCAAAATAGGGACCCCTTACTACTGCTTCCATGACGTGGATGCTTCTCCTGAAGGGGAGAGTGCCAAGGAGTATGAAACTAACCTTCAGAAAGTATCAGGCGCACTGTTAGAAAGACAGAAACAGACAGGGGTGAAGCTGCTGTGGAACACCGCAAATGTCTTCACCCATCCTAGGTATATGCATGGGGCGGCCACAAACCCCGACTTCTCTGTTGTGGCAAGAGCGGCTGTACAGGTGAAAGCCTGCCTTGATGCCAACGTCAAACTCGGCGGTGAAAACTATGTGTTCTGGGGTGGTCGCGAAGGGTATATGACCTTATTGAATACGAACATGAAGCGTGAACGCGAGCATCTGGCTAGATTCTTGACCATGGCCCGTGACTATGGGCGTAGTATTGGATTCAAGGGAACTTTCCTCATTGAGCCCAAGCCGATGGAGCCAACCAAGCACCAGTACGACTATGATGCGGCAACAACCATAGCTTTCATCAGGGAGTTCGGTCTCGAGGCTGATTTTAAGTGTAATATTGAAGCCAACCATGCAACCTTGGCAGGCCATACCTTCGATCATGACCTGCAGGTCTGTTCTGACAGTGGTATGCTGGGCAGTGTCGATGCCAACCAGGGTGACGCCCAAAATGGTTGGGACACTGATGAGTTTCCCTCCGATGTCTATGAGACGACCCGAGCTATGTTGGTCATATTACGTGGAGGTGGACTCGGCCATGGCGGATTGAACTTTGATGCTAAGCGCAGAAGAGGATCCGTAGACAATGAGGACCTTTTTATTGCCCACATAGGTGGGATGGACAGCTTTGCTTTTGGTCTTGAGACCGCTTCAAAGATTATGGAGGACAAGGTTCTCGATAAGTTTGTTTCAGAGCGTTATGCTTCCTTTGATGCAGGCTTCGGAGAAAAGTTTGCCCAAGGTCGCATGGACCTCTCTTCGCTTGCCGAGTATGGGAAGACTGTCTCCATCATACAGAGAAGTGGCAAACAGGAAAAATTACAGAATCTTTTGAACTCCTATATTTTGAGATAGGATTCGCAAAAGAGAGATTTGCTACAGTGATGGCTGATGAAGGGAAGCGTGACAACTTCTCTTTGTCAGCCATTGTTGTATATAGGTAGCTGAAAAGGTTTATACGGGTACAAAGATGGGTTGTGCATGTCACTTGCTATCCAACAGGATGGGAATGCTCTCTTTGGTATTTCTAGAAACCAAGTAAGAGCCAAGGATGATCAGGGCAGAACCCAAGGCAAACGTAGTTGGCAGGCTCTCACCTAAAAGGAGCACTCCCGCCAGGATTGCCGTCACCGGTTCAAATACGCTGAGAATTGAGGCTTTCTCACTTCCTATGGTCCTGATGCCCAGTGAGAAGAATGTGCAGCCCAATACTGTGGAGAGCAGTGCAAGCCCTGCAATGCCTCCCACTGCCTTGCTCCATATGATGGGCATATGAGGCCCCTTTATGAGAACCACAACTGTGGGGATAGCCCATGCGATGGCTGCACTGGTAAGGATGTGTAGCATGAGGGTGGTATTGTCCAGAGCCTTCATCTCCTCTTGATTGAGAAACCTGACATAGAGGCAGAATGTCAGGGCACTTGCAAGGGCAAGGAAAATACCCCAGCCTTGGTTTTCACTGCTGCCACCTGAGGGGCGAACTGCAAGGTAGAGGCCAACTAAGGAGAGCAGGGTACCCCATTTTTGCAAGGCCGTAGGCTTGTAGCCGTCAAAGGACATGGCAAAAATAAGCACCAGCAGTGGGTAGATGAAGTGTAGTGTTGTGGTCAGTGAAGTGGGTATGTAGGCATAGGAGAGAAAGAGCAGGTAACTTGTCCCTCCGAAAAAGAGGGAGGAGGAGACAAAAAGCCGAAGCCGCAAGTGTTTGGGGATCGTGGTGCTTTTCCCTTGGAGTTTCAATATGGCCCAAAGGACGCCTGCAGCTACAAGAAACCTGAGGGTAATGCGCTCGTACAGCCCAAGACCGCCATCCTTGGCAAGCTTGTTGAATAGGCCCATGAGGCCGAAGAAACTCGATGAAAGGAGGGTGAGGGCAACGCCGGTCCTATAGCCTATCATCGGAGATATGCTATCTGGGAAGCTTTGAGGCTCAAGTCAGCTCCTCCAAGGGTTTCTGTGATTTGGGAAACCTTGCTCGATCCTGCTATGGCGATGGTCGGGTTTTTCTGGCTGGTGAGGTAGGCCATGCACAGTGCTGCAGGCGTCACTCCAAGTTTTTCAGAAAGGGCCTTGCAACGAGGAAGTATGGCAAGGTTCTCTTCAGTTAGGAAGCGCTCCCGTGCCCGCTTTGAAAGTTCTTCTCCCTTACCGGCTATAAGCTTGGAAAAGAGGCCTTTTGCTTGTGAGGCGAAGGCCATGACAGGGAAGTTGTGTTTTTCGTACCACAACCGTTCTGTTTCAGTCATGCAGACAAGAGTATCATCCCCCCAAGTTTCAGGGGTGCAGTGGGCGAGGCTCCACTGGATCTCGCTGATGACGAACTGCTCCCTGGTGTGCTTTTCAGCCCATAGGTTGGCCTCTTCTATCCGGGATGTGGTCCAATTGGATACACCGAGATGTTTGACCAGTTTTTTGTCTATAAGGATATTTCCCATGTCGATGATCTCATCAACGCCCATAGTCAGATCGTCACGATGGAAGAACCAGATATCGACGTTGTCGGTCTGTAGCTGGTCCAGGCTTCGCTGGATATCAGCCATCATGTCCTTTTCGTTGATCCTGCTCCGTTTCATGTCATCCTTGTAGGGATGGCACCCTTTTGTCGCGACAACCATCTGGTGACGGGTATTGTTGGAGCTCATCCATCTTCCAAGGACCTGCTCGCTGGTGGAGGGGCCTCCCTCCTTCTCCTGACCATAGATATGAGCACTGTCAAGCAGATTTCCTCCCTGTGAAAAAAAGATATCCAGCTGTGCCAGTGCTGTCTTTTCAGGGATTGCTTCACCATAGTGGTCGCATCCCAAGGCTATCTGGGAGAGTTTCGTTTCAAAGAATGGGGTATATTTCATGGGGTTCGTCTCCTAAAAAATTCTTTGTTCAGAAAGAGCTATCATCTCTATGATACGCTAAGCCAATCTTTTTGGCTACTATGGGCAGAAGTGGAATATAGGTTGGAAAGGAGATCCAGGATGCAGAAATAAAAAAAGCGGACAAGCAGATCAAGCGGTGAAAATAGATGCTGCACACAGAGCAGAAGCTGATTTTTTACTGGTGCATAGAGACTTTGCTTGACCGCTATCGTTTCTCTCTGTAGTATTAGCAAAGACTCACAGGAGGGTATCGACGATGGATAATGATTTGGAAGACCTGGTCAAAATCTTTTCCAAGACAACAGATGAGAAGCAGATGCGTAAACTTTTTGAGGAGATGTTCACCCCCAGCGAGCAGAAGGATTTTGCCTTGCGTTGGAATTTGATGAAAGACCTCTATCGGGGAATTCCCCAGCGCGAAATAGCGTCCAATCATGGGATTTCCCTTTGTAAGATTACCCGAGGCTCGAAGATTCTCAAGCAGAAGGACTCGTATTGCAGAAGAATCCTTAGTGATCGTTATGACGATCATCTGCGCATTTGAGTGGGACGGACTTCTTTAGGTTAAAGATAGGTCAGAGCAATACAGTGTATTAGGCCTTTGCCTGCTGATAATGGTTTCGAAAGTAGTCAATAAATGCTACTATATGATTCAATTAGTGCATTTCATTGAAAAAGTAGGGGGTTTTGGTCGTATCAGCCTTTCTTTATTTCTTTTAGGGGTGCGCTTGTAGTATGACAGTTGCCTATGACTTTGCGAGAGTCTTTTCTGATTAGGGTTAATGAGGGGTGGGAAGAATGAAAAAATCGGGTCGTCTGCTTCTTGGAATAAAAGTTGTTTCGGACGCGATTGCTGTTGCTGTATCATGGATACTGGCTGGGTTTCTGCGCTTCTATGTTGTCCCCGAAGGTAAACTGAGCTCTTTTAATCTGTTTCTCAAGCTTGTTCCGCTTATTGTAGCCATGTATATTTTCTTTATCAGCAGAAATGAACTGTATGCTGAGGAGCTTGAGCACTCCTGGCGCAAAGAGACTGCCAATTTGGTAAAGAGCGCATTTCAGGCATTCCTGCTTCTTGTTATCACCCTGTACTTTGGGTTTTCTGATAAGGTCAGCCGTATCGCTATCGCGATACATTTTTTTATGGCAGTGGCTTTTCTCATCACAGAGCGGGCTCTTATATCCTCATACATCAAAGATGCCTATACCAAAGGCAAGTTTACCAGAAGGATCATGTTGGTAGGCTTTGGTGATAAGCTGAAGGAATACGAGCGGGCATTGCACAGCGGATCAACCCAGGGCATCAAGGTAATTGGTCAGTATGATGGTGAGGGTACCCCTATTGGTGGTACCAAACAGTTGCAATTCTCCACGCTAAGGGATGCTGTTACTGCAACTGAGCCTGATCTTGTGGTCATAGGGTATCCCGGCACAGAGTTTGAGCGTCAGAGAGGAATGACTGCCCAAGCTCTGGATCTGCTTAATGAAAAAGTTGTGTTGCTTCCCTCACTGCCTGAGTCCTATATCGGGACGCGGATCTCAGATTTCCGCATGATCCCTATGCTGCATCTGAATGCTGCTGAAATCGGAGTGTTCCAGAGGATACTCAAGCGTTTGTTTGATATTGTTTCCTCTGGTCTGGGAATTCTTATCCTTTCACCCTTGTTGTTACTAATGGCACTTCTTATCAAGCTTACTTCCCCAGGTCCTGTCATCTACAAGCAGAGACGGGTGACTCGCAATGAAGATGTCTTCACTATGTACAAGTTTCGCAGTATGCGATCTGACCTTCCTGAGGATACTGAGAACTGGACAGAGGAGAATGACCCGAGGGTTACGAAAATTGGCAGGCTCATGCGCAAGACAAGTCTTGATGAACTGCCTCAGCTGTTTAATGTGTTTGGAGGTTCCATGAGCCTTATCGGTCCTCGTCCTGAGAGGCCCGAGCTTGTGAAGAAGTTCAATGGCGAGATAGCAGGATACAGGATGCGTCATCGCACAAAGGCTGGTATCTCTGGTTGGGCTCAGGTCAATGGATTGAGAGGAAACACCTCCTTAGAGAAGAGAATTGAGTTTGATCTCTACTACATACGCAACTGGAGTTTTCTTTTTGACATAAAAATTGTATTGTTTACATTCTTGAAAGGTTTTGTTAATGAGAATGCCTATTAAAGATTGGAGTATACAGTGCTTAAAAAGCTTTTAGTTTTTGTTGGAGTAGGGTTTTTCTCCCTAGGAACCCTTTTTGCCTTTACCGATTTCAGGCAGGCCCTTCCCCTTTTGGATGAAGGCGCGTACCAGGCATTGGCCGATGGGGAGATCCTTGATGCTGAAACCATAGGTGGCTCCATGATCGACCACCTGTTTGTCCCAGGAACAGAAGCCAGTAGGCGCTCGTCCATTGCCCAGAGTGCGGATAACAGTTTTTCCATTGCTGCTGTCAGTTATATTCCCTATGGTCCAAAACTTAAGGCGATGGAGACAAAAGAGAGGCAGCTTGCTGTCTTTAATACGATAAGGGCGATATCGACCCAGGAAGGGATTACGTACATCTCCCATCGGGCAGGCAACAAGCCCAAAGTCCTCATTGAAAAGTCTTCCTATATGGAAGATGAGAAGAATTTGAACCGACTCCTGCCCGATCCTGTTGCGACGGTATTCCCGAAAACAGAGCAAAGCTATGTCTTTCAGCGGGACTCTTCCTTTGGAGGCAACCGCTATCTGCACACCTATACCAACAGTGACAGTGAGATCTTTGTTGAGATCACCAATATCAGTACCATAAAGGTGTTTGGAATATTTACTGCTGTTCCCAAGGAGAAGTTGTCCATCAGCATGAGTACCTACCTCCTGGATGATGGGTTGCTCCTGATGGCGCTGACGACCATTGAGGATAGGGATCCTAAGATTTCAGTATTGGGAATATCTGTGGATCTTCCTTCTTCCTTTTTGCGAAGAATTACGGCCTTGCAAGAGTGGTTTGTCGCACAACTTGAAACAGTAGAAACAAAGTAGGGTATAATATGAACAGAAAAACTTGGTATACAAGTATCATCGTCCTTTTGGTTGTGGTTGCTATGGGCATGCTTCCTTTGGCAGCTGCCATCCATACCTCCATTCCCATAGGGCACCGTGTATATAGGGTCCTTGATGTGGCTCAAGTGCGCGGCCTCATCGATGGCCAGGTTGCAGCAAGGCCTTTCAGTGCAAACAAGGTGATGACCCTTCTTGCCGAGATCCAAAAGCAGGATGACAAGCTCTCCTCTTCTGAGAGGGAGGAGCTTGTTCTTCTCCTGCAGGAGTTTGAACGCTCGTATGGCGTAGAGCCTTCACCAATGAGCGATGTGTTTTCTACTGGGTTTTTCCGTACCTATGACCAGGATACCAAGATCGGAGCATCCATGGGCATCAATCTGGCAACGGAGCAGACCTTCAGCCTTGTAAGCAAGGAGTATGACTCGCGGAACTCACTGTTTGCCTTTTTGAAAGGAGACTTAGGAGAGAACATCTCCTTCAACATGAACTTTGGTTTCCTGATGGACAAATTAAACAATAGGGTGTTTCTTCCCACTGATTTTACCATCCAAGGGGAAGGCTTCTACATGCTCCTTTCAGGAGGAGGGAGACAGAACAGTGGAATCCCTACAAATGGGTTCTATTCAGGTTTGGCTCTATCTCCTGAAATAGGAGCTTCCTATTTTGATGGAGCAGTAAATCTGAGATGGGGATCCATCAAGCGGGACTGGGGGCCGGCTCTGAACAACATCCAGCTTTCGGGTTCTGCCCGCACTATTGAAGGCATCGAACTCCAAGTCGATGTCACCCCATGGCTTCACTTCATGGTCCTCAATGGTTCTTTGGGAAAGTTCTCAGCCTCAACTATTGAAAGAAACGGGGTAAAAGAGCAATTCTTCTCTGATTATTATGTTGATGACAAACCCTACTACCGCTTTGAAAACAATTTCAGTGCCCAGAGAATCGAAGTAAATGCTACCAAGAACCTTACCTTAGCCATCTATGAGTCGGTAGTCTGGCAAAAACGCTTTGAGCTCGGATACCTGAACCCCCTTTCCATCTACATGTTTCAGCAGAACAACCTAGGCGATATTGATAACATGCTTGCCGGTCTTGATTTCCAATATACCATTGCAAACACAGTGAAGCTGTATGGTGGCATAGGGACCTCTGAACTGAACAAGATCGGCAGCCTCAAGACCATGATCCAAGCCCCAAGGAACATGCTTGCATTCCAAGCAGGCATTACGGTCCCGCTTCCCATTGGCTCCTTCTCCTCGGTTACCTTCCAGTGGACCTATCTGGCTCCCTTCTTCTACTCGCACTATCCGATGC
>CAYSIH010000012.1:0-16257 GCA_964431005.1 uncultured Sphaerochaeta sp.
AATCAGTGCAGCAGTGCAGGCTGAGGGACTTAACTACTCCCAGTTCATGCATGCTTTGACTCTTTCTAACATCGAGATCAACAGAAAAGCTCTCTCCAATATGGCTATTGAAGACAAAGCAACTTTTTCTGCTCTCGTGTCACAGGCTAAGGTTGCCCTGGGTCAATAACCCTAGGACAATTCACAGAGATTTGTAAAGGAGGGGCTATGTCAATTGTTGATACCGTCCAGATGCTGGAACTGCGAACTAAAAAAGCAGCAGGTCTCATCGCAATGCTACGGAAAGAGAAAGGTGAACTTCAAGAGAGGTTTGACCTGGTCAACACGCATAATGCGGAATTGGAAGAGTATGTGGAGAAATTCACAACTAGCAACAAGCTCATTGAAGAGAGCATCGCCAATGCAATGGAAAATCTTTCGACCATCGAAGGTCTGGATGATATTCCTCTCATGGACGATACCGCTCTTGAGTTGGAAGCTGCCGAAGGATTCACTGCAGGTGATTCTGCCGGTTCTGACGAGATCGACCTTGAAATCCTCTTAGAAGAATCTCCCAGCCTTTGACAAATTGTACCTACGATGTAGACAATGTCCAGGGAAACGGGGCCTTTTGGCCTCGTTTTCTTTTCTTTGGACCCCTTTATCAAACTCTCGTCTTACTATAGAATAGAGATACGGCAGGATAGCCTGCCTTGATATTTGACATTTTCCTGCGGTGTACGCTTGGAGCAACCGTCTCTTGGCTCAACTTACACAAATGGGATACGGCATAGCTGATTTGCATTGATCCGACCTCTTCGGAGGTTTAATGGAACAGAATTTTTAGCTCAACTAGTGTCCCCCTTGAACCACAGGTTCAAGAGCTAGCTCCGAGACCGGCACCGCAGGTTTTATCTTTATACAGGATATTTCCATGACACAACCCAACAACAGTTTACAAGACCTGGTCTTTATACGGCTCCCCTCCTCCATGGAACGGGATTTTGGCACCTTTCATATTGACCCTTCAATTGAGATACCTGTCCAGCTACCTGAAGGAAAGGACAGTCTCGAATCGACAGAGATCAGCATAGAGCTACTGGTTGCAGGGATGCTGAAGATCATCGCCTTTGATCCTGATCACAAGAACTTCCCCTACTACAGGGATTTTGTCCTTGCAGTGCAGGCAGATGCCCCAGAGGAACTGAACCTCGCTGCCATCTCCCAAGAGCAGAAAGGGAACTATGACTTTGCTGAGGAACTGTTTCTTACAGTCAACCACCTCGCACCGGTAAGGGAAACCTTTATCAACCTTGCAACCTTCTACAGCAAACGTGCCTCCCTGGACACAACCAAAGGGACCTCCTACGACTTCTATCAGCAGAAATCGATGGAAACCCTCAAGGAAGGGGTCACTCTGTTTGAGGATGACGAAGCTCTGTTAAGTGAGCTGGGATTCTTCCATCTCTACCAGGGTAATGTCGAGATAGCCAAAGAGTATCTTGATAGGTTCCTTGAGGTAGCAGAGGAAGGTGAAAAACGCACCCATGTGCAGAAGATCATGGGCGACATCAACAACAAGCTCAACAACGACAAGCTTCTTATGCAGGCGTATGACCAGATACAGATGGGCAAGGAAGAAGAGGCCCTTACCAACCTTGAAAGCTATCTTCAAGAGAGCCCCAAAGTGTGGAACGCCTGGTTTCTCAAGGGGTGGGCATTACGAAGGTTGCAGAGGTTCCTTGAGGCTGAAAAGGCATTCCTTTCCTGTATCTCCCTAGGGGAGAACAGCGGTGACATCTACAACGAACTGGCTATCTGTGCCTTGGAAACTGATAAGAAGGATCTTGCCAAGAACTATCTCAACACCGCTGTTGACCTCGACGAGAAGAATATCACCCTTTTGTCCAATCTTGCCTACCTCCATCTTCAGGATGAGGAGTTGGACGAGGCTCGTGAATTCCTTGAACTTGCCAGGGCCATCGATGAGAACGACCCTGTCATTGTCCGCCTGATGAGTGACTATGAAGCGATTACTGGGGAGAAACTCTCCTCACCTATCATCCAACAGTTTGTCAATACGGCTGAACTGTTGGGTAAGGATAAGGAAAAGCCTTTCCACATCCAAGGAACTGAAGATGGGGATGACCTGGAAGTCCCTTTTGAAGAAGATGACACTGAGGAGTGACCTATCATGCGCTTTACCAGCTCTTCCCACCAAGAGACCTTTGACCTGGGCTTTCGTATTGGAAAGGCCTGCACACCTGGGACAATAGTCTCCTTGCGTGGGAGCCTAGGCGCCGGTAAAACGGTGTTTGCCAAGGGCATTGCAAAGGCTCTGGAGATCACAGAAGCCATTGTAAGCCCGACCTTTACCCTCATGCAGGAGTATGAGGGTGCCTTGCCTCTCTACCACATGGATCTCTATAGGATCAGTGGCACCGATGAGTTTGAAATGATCGGAGGCGAGGAGATGCTCTACGGAAATGGAGTGACCCTCATCGAGTGGAGCGAAAAGATTCAAGAAATGCTTCCCGATGGGACAATTTTTGTCGATATTAGTATTATGCCCGACACCACGCGGGAAATAACCATTGAAGGAATAGAGCTGTGAACATCCTAGCCATTGACACCTCAAGTGATGCGATACACCTTGGCCTAGCCCTTGGAGACGACTCTTCGTTGTTCAAGAGGTATGAGGTGCAGGTCATTGCCAACGGCAGGCGACACTCAGAGTCTCTTGTTCCACTCATGCTCGACTTGTGCGAACGCAACGGCTTATCCTTTAGGGATCTGGACCTGTTGGTATGCACAAATGGCCCTGGGTCCTTCACAGGCCTGAGGATAGGTATGAGTGCTCTCAAAGGTATCTCCTTGGCCAGCGGCATCCCCCTGTGCTCCGTCTCTACGATGGATGCGCTGTTTGGGTGCGTCTCTCATCATCCTGGGGCTGTCATCACTGCCATCGATGCAAGAAAGAAAAGGTACTACACCGCCCTCTTCAATGAAGGGAAACGAGTGAGTGCCGACCTTGATGTGACAGGAGCAGAGATGGAAGCACTACTAGAAGGATACCCTTCTCTTCTCATCACCGGCTTTGATGCCGCTTCCTTTGCTGGAAAACTCACCTCCTACGAGGGGGAACTGCTCGTTGATGAGAACCTTAGCATGAACCTCACCCTTACCCTGATCAGAATGGGTTGGGAGAAGTTCCAGAAAGAAGGTGCCGATGACATCGGCGTTGGTCCTACCTATGTGAGAAAGAGTGACGCAGAGCTCGCATTGCAAGATAAAATACGTTCCATGGAGGAAAATAATGATTGAACAAGATATTGTGATCATCGGATCCGGGGTTGCAGGCATGGCTGCTGCACAGTATGCGGCTCGCGCTGGACGTTCTGTCACCGTTATAGAGGAGCTTGCCCCAGGTGGACAACTCATGTTCATCGATATGATAGAGAACTATCCTGGCTTTGATGAGCCTATCGGCGGCTACGACCTGACTGTTAAGTTCCAGGCACAAGCTGAACGCTTCGGTGCAAAGATAGCATACACTTCGGTAACTGCCTTGAAAAAAGAGAAGGATCTCTTCTATGTGGAGACCAGTGGTGAAACCTATCAGGCCAAAGCCGTCATCTTGGCGACTGGAGCCAAGCACCGTCACCTCGGCTGTGAAGGCGAACAGGAGTATGCAGGCAAAGGTGTATCCTACTGCGGGACCTGTGACGGACCGTTCTTCCGCGGCAAGAGGATTCTAGTTGTAGGGGGGGGAGACACCGCCCTCACCGATGCCATTTTCCTCTCCAAGCTCACCGAGCATGTGACCATCATCCATAGGAAGGACCGCTTCCGTGGGCAGGACAACCTTGTCAGGCAGGTAGAGAGAAACAAGAACATTGAGATAGTTATGAACCATATCCTTCTGAAGATCGAAGGTGATGGGAATAAGGTTGCCACAGCACACCTGCGTGATCTGAAGGAGAACAAGGAGTATACCCGCGAGTTTGACGCTGTATTCATCTTTGTAGGGATGTTGCCCCAGACAGGGTTGCTCGACGAGACGCTGCTTGATCAAGATGGCTATGCCCAGACCAATGAGAGGATGGAGACTAGACTTCCAGGGCTCTATGCTGTGGGTGATGTGCGTGACACCGTTTTCAGACAGTTGGTAACCGCCGCCAGTGATGGTGCTATCGCCGCACACTGCTCAAGCGAGTACATTGATGCACTGGAAGGCATGGAATACGTCTAAATCGTACTCCTAGCTCATATATCAGTACTTTGTCCTTGACGAGAACTAGTCCTTAGTGTTCTAATTGAGCTTATGAAGATACTCATGGTCTCAAGTGAATCAGTTCCCTTTTCCAAATCGGGTGGGCTAGCGGATGTGGTAGGCGCTCTCTCCTCTGCACTTCATGACTTACAAGCCGAGGTGCACGTACTCCTGCCTTGTTACGGCAGTGTGGACACCTCGGGTTTTGTCGACAGCAAGCTTTCGCTTGCTCTTGACCTTCTGGGTAAAAAAGAAGAAGTCACATTCATGGAAGAGCAGCTGGATGGTGTTACCTACCATTTCTTATGCCATCCCATGTTTACTGCAAGGCAAGGCATCTATGGTGATACCTCCTTCACTCCCTATCTGGACAATCTGGAGAGGTACACCTTGCTGAACAAGGCAGCACTACCCCTCTGCAAGGCATTGGACTGGAAACCGGATGTCATCCACAGCCACGACTGGACCTGTGGCTTTGTGCCGTATCTGCTCAAGCAGGACACCTCCGGGTTCTTCTCAGATACGAAAAGCGTGATAACTATTCACAACCTTGCTTTCCAAGGGGAGTACTCCCGCCTGCAACTGCTTGGCACTGCCATAGAACCAGACGAAAAGATGTTCCATGGCCCCTCACCCATAAAAAGAACCAATATGCTCAAGACAGGCCTGGAATTTGCCGATGCCATTACCACAGTCAGCCCTACCTATGCCCAGGAGATCCAAAGCGAGGAGTATGGCTGTAACCTTGAGCAGTTGCTCACCAGACGCAACGATGTGCTTAGCGGTATCATCAATGGAATAGACTACCAGGAGTGGAATCCTGCAACTGACAAATTCATCACCGATCATTTCACTGTCGATGATACTTCGGGCAAAGATGCAACCAAGGCTTCCATCCAGAAAGAATTCGGCTTGGCAGTCGATGCAACACTCCCTCTCTTCTCCATGATAAGCCGCATTGCAGACCAGAAGGGGTTCGTAGAGTTGCTGGAAGGCTCTCCTTGTGCCCTAGAGAAGATGGTCCGTGACCTACCGTTACAGATGATAATAATCGGTACAGGTGAAAAGGGCCTTGAAGAGAAGCTCATTGGGTTGGGTAAAAGATATGACAATCTTTCAGTCAATATTCTTTTCAGTAACCGAGCCGCCCATAGGGTTGAAGCCGGTTCTGATTTCTTTTTGATGCCAAGCAAGTATGAGCCTTGTGGACTCAACCAGCTCTACTCATTGCGATATGGGACAATTCCTGTGGCCAGGAAGACAGGGGGCCTTGCCGATAGCATTATCGATTTGGATGAACATCCAAAGACCGGAACGGGAATTCTCTTTAGTTCCATGACCGCTGATGCTATACTGGAAGCGACTGAGAGGGCACTAACCTGGTGGGCAAAAGGTGTTCCGGCTATTGCTGAGATACGAAAACGATGTATGCAATGGGATAGTTCTTGGATCAGATCAGCTCGTTCATACCTTACGATTTATACAGAAAACAAAGAAACAGAAGGGGTAAAGTAGATGAAGAAGAAGACGAAGAAGAAAAAACAAAAGGCTATTGCAATTGTATTGGGTGGTGGAAAAGGGACGAGACTCTATCCGTTGACAATGGATCGTGCAAAACCTGCAGTCCCCTTCGCCGGAAAGTATCGTTTGGTAGATATCCCCATATCAAACTGCATAAACAGTGGAATCCGTAAGATCTATATCCTGACACAATTCAATTCAGCTTCGCTACACAACCATATAGCCAATACCTATATCTTTGATACCTTTAGCAGTGGATTTGTTGAGATACTTGCAGCTGAACAGACCAACGAAACCAATACCTGGTATCAGGGAACGGCTGATGCGGTTCGTAAGAACCTGAAGCATTTCCACGACCAGGATGCCGACTACTATATCATCCTCAGTGGGGACCAACTCTACAGGATGGATATCCAAGAGATGCTTGACCGTCACATAGAAAGTGGCGCTGAGCTTACCATCGCTTCCAAACCCATCAGCCGGGAACAGGCTACAGGATTGGGTATACTCAGCTGCGATGAAGAGGGTATCATCAACAAATTCTATGAGAAACCTGCAAGTGACCTTGATATCTCCGAATATAAGGTATCAGAGTCATTCATGCTCTCTTCCTTGGACAAAAAAGTCGACGCTTCCAACGAATACCTTGCAAGCATGGGTATCTATGTCTTTAATGCAAAGACGATGGAAGAGGTACTCAACAATGACAAGACAGATTTTGGCAGGGAAATCATCCCCGGGGTAATCGACAAGAGAAGAGTAGCTACTTTCCTCTTTGATGGCTTCTGGGAAGATATTGGAACCGTAAAGGCGTTCTATGAGACGAACCTTGATCTGGCTTCCATCAATCCACAGTTTAACTTCTATGATGAGGAGATGCCGATCTACACCCACCGCCGTCACCTGCCGGCGACTAAGGTCAACTTCTGTAACATCAGTTCGTCTTTGACCTCTGAGGGCTCGATCATCACCAATGCGTATATTGTTAACTCAATCATCGGTGTACGCACCCTGATCGAAAGCGGTGCCTCTCTGGATGGTGTGTACTGCATGGGGGCATCCTACTACGAGACAGAAGAAGAGAAGCAGGAGAATCTCAGCAAAGGGATTCCCAATATCGGCATAGGAAAAGGAACTATCATCAGGCGAGCCATCATTGACCAGAATGCCCGTATCGGTGATGGATGTCGCATAGGTATTGATGATATTCCTCGTAAGGAAGGGGACTTCGCGATGTACTCGATACATGATGGGATCATTGTCATCAACAAGAATGCGATCATTAAGAATGGATCGGTCTTGTAGGGATACGAGAAAGAATCAAAAGAAAAAGAGTATGGAAAAGGGGTTTGCTGAGATGCAATCCCCTTTTCTTTTTGGCCTTTTTCCCCACTTACCATACTCCAGTAATCTGGCCGATGATGTCCAATCGTCGGCCAGATTATCTCAACACAAGATACGTTATTTGATAAAATCAAGATAAGGTTTTTCTAGCTCAATAACTGTATCCAACATCTTTTCTGTTGCAAGAAGACTATTATTGGTTGTATCAACCAACAAAGCCTGAAGCACCAGCTCCCTATCACCAGTCAATGCAGCTTCTACAGAGAGATCGAGACATCCTACCCTATTGGCAAGCAAGCCTAGCATGCCTTTTGGCATAAGATCACTAACAGGAACTCCATGTACACCATTCTTATCAATTTTGGCCGGTACTTCGACAACCATATTGCTTGGCAATCCTTGAATCAACCCTTCATTAGCTACGTTTACAGCCAATTCCATTTGTCCAGAATCACTGAGAATCCCTTCAATTATAGGAATTACACGCCAATATTCCTCAGGAGCAGTTCCATTGGTTATTCTTTCATATGGATCTACTTGATGTCCTAAACACTCTTTTTTATAATTTGTATAAAAATCCAATACCCCAGCATGATCTGCTACTTCCTGTCCCCAATGGATGTATTCACTAAAATGACTATCTGTAGTGATCGGTATGCGTTTGAAATATTTCATAATTTGATAAAACAAACCGCGTTCTTTGGTGTTTTTAAAATATTCCATAGCTTTCGGCAGCAACTCAGGATAGGCATCCATACCAGTATCCTTATAACGAACATCAAGAAGCACGCTGAAATGGTTCAATCCGCCAGCAACAATCTCTAAGTTCGAAAACTTTGTCCCTAAGATTTTTGGCAGATGTTCTATCAGGGAAGATATTTCATGACACAACCCTATTAATTTGAGCTTAGGAAATTTCTTAAGGATAGCCATGGAGATGGTGGTCATAGGATTGCTCAGATTAAACACATAACTTTCAGGGCATATATCATTGATGTCCTGACAAATATCAATAATGGGAGGTATGATCCTTAAGGAATGGAATATCCCACCAGGGCCACCATTCTCTCCATAGACTTGGTTAATCCCAAATTGCAACGGGACATGCCAATCTGTTTCCCACAATTTATAACGATCACCAATCTCGATCGAAATAATGCAGAAATTAGCGCCCTTTAGAGCTTTTTTCCTATTGGTAGTGGCTTCTATCGTATATGATAATGAATTTTCAGCAATATAACGTTTAGATACTTGCTCTATTTCGGCTAGTGTTTCTGGATTGATGTCATGCAATACGATAGTACTTCCCTCAAGGATTTTACTTTTAAAAATATCTCCAAGGGCCCCACCACCAAACATAGCACTTCCGGCTCCGATCAATACTATTCTGCTCATCTATAACTCCTTTTACCGCAAATATGATACATATTTTTTATGTGCATCGAACAAATCATCTGTAATGCTCCACATCTGATCGAGATTCAGAAGAGAACAAGCTAAGGGATCAAGCATCACTGCGTGATACACATGTTCCTTCCTCCCCTCCAGTGCAGCTTCAACAGCCAATACCTGCACGTTCACATTTGTCCTGTTATACGCAGCCAACTGAGAAGGTAGGTTTCCTATATAGGTAGGTTGTATTCCATTCCTATTGATGAGGCATGGAACTTCAACACAACATCGGTCAGGTAAATTTGGAATTAATCCAGTATTAAGAACGTTTCCATTGATAGTACGTTCGAAACCTGTCTCCATTGAATGGATAATAAATCCTGCATATTCTCCACTGGTGTCAACATGCAGTTCTTTTCCACTTTCAATGTCAGCTTTAATCGTTTTAAACTCTTCAAGACTAATTTTACAACGTCTAATATATTCATTTATAGGAATCTTGTAAGACTGAATAAGAGCCTCATCTTTTATAAAATATGGGCAATATTCTGCATTATGTTCACTACTTTCAGTTACGAAATATCCCAAACGTTTTAACATTTCAAATCTAACTTTGTCTGTGGCAAACGTGTCTGCAGCACTATCTTTAAAATTTTCCCTAAACCAAGAATCATTTCCCTTATAAGCAAATAAATGTTTGGGAATAAAGTCCTGATCCTTATCAATCTTATTCTTAAGGTCAAAAAGTCTAGGATATAAGTCCTCTCCCTTATGGCTTAACTCTAGGAACCAAGATTGATGATTAATTCCTGCTACCTTGATCTTTAACTCTTCATAAGGAAGGTTCATGTACAAAGCCAATTGTTTGCTCGTCGTCTGAACACTATGACAGAGGCCAACATATTCAATGCCCTTATATTTTTCCAGGGTATATTGACTCAACATCGCCATGGGATTTGTGTAATTTAAGAGCACAGCTCTTGGATTAAGCTCTTCTATAGCCTGACAAATCTGATCCATTACCGGTATAGTACGTAGAGCCCTAAAGATACCACCAACACCCATCGTATCAGCAATTGTTTGTTTCAACCCATATTTGGCAGGTATTTCAAAATCTTGTAATGTAGAATCAAAACCACCAACCTGCACTAAATTAACAACATAATCAGCTTGTTTTACCGCTTCACGTATAGAATTTGTAGTAATTATTTTAGCCTTGTTCTTTCTTTGTGCAACAAGCATTTTTGCTACTTTCTCAATCATTGACAACCTAACAGGATCAATGTCCATTAGGCATAAAGTTGAATCTTCGAGTTCAGGAAAACCCAAAATATCAACCATCAACTGCTTCGAAAACACTACACTTCCAGCACCTATAAATGATATTACAGCCATATATTCCTCCTACAGAAACTCTTTACCAAAAGAAGACACACACTACTAAGACAGTTCATACAAAAACTCTACTTTGCCCGAATACTGTTGTTTTGGTTTAACAAGCAATAGGTGCGATTCTTTAGCAAACCCAGCTGCATCCAGATTTGGTGCATCTGTACTGCAGGTCTGCTTCTCCACACAGAAAAAAGGTTTTCCTTTTGGTGTAAAAACTTGCATATGGGTAAAATCATCCGTGGAATCCATATAAATGCGTAAACCTGATTTTGGATAATCTACATATACTCGTTTATTTGGCATCATCCCAGTAAAACAATTATCTAGGTCTAATTTTCCAACTTCTACAGGAGTACGAAGATCAAATTCTTTTCCATCCACCTCTAACAATTTTCCAGTTGGCAATAGATTCTTGCTGAGCTCCATCATATATTTGGCAGGTACACAGACAAAAGAGCCGTCATCGCCATCCAACTTTTTAAAGAAGGTATGGTAGGAGATTCCAAAAGGCAGATCACAATCTCCTTCATTCTCCACACGATAGTCGATAGTGAAACCTTCACGGGTAACTTTATATATTACATGAAGAGTATGCTTGAAAGGGAATCCAACATATACTGGATGGTTTTCATCAATATGAATATACGTGTCTAAACTTACCCCATCAGGCTCGAAAATAGGCTTTGAAGAGCTCCAACACTCATCAAAAACCAAGGAGTGCAAGAAAATAGGAATCCCATTCTTCATTTGCCAAATATGTTTACCTTTGTAATCATACATGCAGTTACGTAACCTATTGGGAAAAGGATATAAAATTGGATTACCGGTATAATAAGATGTTAAAGCAAACTGTGAATCATAATGGACAACTTCAAACTTACCAACAGTAAAACCATAAAGGTTATTCCCTCTTTCAGGAGAAACTTTTATCGTAATGTCCTTTTCTTCTGAATTCTCAGCGTTATACCCTAGCACATATGCTTTCGAATGTTCGATTTCTTCTTCTGTATAATAAAATCCCATACTGATAAACCTCTTGTTACTTATTTTTTCTGTACGTACTTCTGTGCATCAATAGCTACAGCCAGAATGACAATCGCGCCCTTAATGATATAGAGCATATAAGGACTTACACTGATATAAACCAATCCGTAGTTGATGACTTGAAAGATAATTACACCAGTTACAATCCCTAGAATGGAACCAACACCACCCATAAGTGAGACACCACCAACCACACAAGCAGCAATAGCATCAAGCTCGTATCCATTGCCCAAGTTGTTGGTAGCACTACCTGTTCTTCCAACTTCCAATGCACCGGCAAAACCATACAACAATCCTGCTAACAAATAGATCAATAGAATTGTCCTGGTAATATTTACTCCTGAAACTTCTGCTGCTTCTCGGTTAGTTCCTATCGCGAACATATTTCTTCCCAGTGCCATCTTGTTCCAAACAAACCACATAATTGCGATTGAAATAATGACATAAATGATCAAGTAGGGAATTTCTATAAATCCAAGATCGATGCCACCCTGTGCGAAATTGGTAAATGTATCTCGCAGGCCACCAATAGGTGATGCGCCACCTACTTTTTCAAAATATGTTGAAGCCACACCATATAAAATCAATTGCATCCCTAAGGTTGCAATAAATGGGGTTACACTCAGTTTGGCTACAATCAACCCACTTGAAAAAGAGAAAATACCACAAATTAGTGTGACTAGTATTACAGGTACAATGACAGGAAGATGCAAACCAGCGAAAATGATATTTGGGTTCTGTGCCGACTGTAAAAATGAGGCAGAGATGACTGCAGCTAATCCCACCATCCTTCCAATGGAAAGGTCAGCACCTGCAAGTACAATAATTCCACTTACCCCAAGTGCAAGTATTATTCTTGTTGAAGCCTGTGTGATGATAAATCCAAAGTTTTTAAATGATAAGAAGGTGCTATCTACCAATGTTATGATGATAATCAGGGCAATAAGCACAATATATATTGCATTATTAAGTAAAAAACGCATAATTCTTTCTTTTGTAAATCTTTTTCTTAAATCTTTATGTTTCGTTGATAACATTTTTTCATCCTTACTAAACATATTTTGCCGCCAAGTATAGAATTTCTTCTTGGCTAGTTTTCTTTGCATCAACGATGCCAGCCACTCGCCCATTACTCATGACTAAAATCCGATCTGCAATACCTAGAAGCTCCATCATTTCTGACGAAATCATCACTATCCCCTTACCTTCACTGGCAAGATTTAAAATGAGTTGATAAATTTCATATTTAGCCCCAACATCAATTCCACGAGTAGGTTCATCCAAAAGAAGAATTTCAGGATTAGTTAACAACCAGCGACCAAAAATAACTTTTTGTTGATTCCCACCTGATAGATTTCTGATTAATGTCTTGCTACTAGAAGTTTTTACTTGCATAGCATCAATTACCCACGCAGTATCTTTTTCTATTTGTTTGTCATTAATAACACCCATATGACAATATTTTCGTAAATTAGCGATAGAAGTATTACCCCTAACACTTAATCCAGGAAATATTCCATTGAATTTACGTTCTTCAGTAAGGAGCGAAAATCCATTTTTAATTGAGCGCCGACTATTTGAGTTCTGGCACTCTTTTCCATGCAGGGTAATTGTTCCGGTCTTTAGCTTTCTTAAACCAAAGATGGCTTCAATAACTTCTGTCCGTCTAGAACCCTGCAAACCAGCAATGCCTAAGACTTCGCCTTTATGAAGGGTGAAAGAAACATCAGAAACCAAAGAGTCATAAAATAGGTTCAAATTCTTTATTTCTAGCAACGTTTCTCCAATTTCATTTGTTTTTGTTGGAAATCGATTTACAAGTTGTCGCCCTACCATAAGGGTTATCATTTTGTCGATAGTCATTTCTGTTACTTTGTTTGTAGCAATCCATTTGCCATCACGCATAACTGTTACTTCATCAGCTATTTTCAAAACCTCTTCCAACTTGTGGGATATGTATATAATCCCACAATTCTCAGATTTTAATTTACCTATAACTCGAAAGAGATGCCCTACTTCTGTTTCAGTCAAAGATGATGTGGGTTCATCCATTACTATAATTCGGGCATGTTGAGAAGAAGCCTTTGCAATTTCAACCATTTGACATTCTGAAACAGATAGATTCTTTACCAATTCCAAAGGATTAATATCGATATCCAGGTGTTCAAAAATTGCCTTTGTGTCCCTTAGCATCTTTTTTTCATCAATCGCTATACCAGTTTTAGGAAATCGCCCCAACCAGATATTGTCCATCACCCTGAGAGTTGATACTTGGTTCAACTCTTGATGAACCATTGAAATCCCATTCCGTAGAGCCTGTTTGGGATTTTGAAAAGCTACAACTTCACCTTCTAGAAGGAATTCGCCAGCATCAGCATGATAGATTCCAAACAGGCATTTCATAAGAGTAGACTTTCCTGCTCCATTCTCTCCAATTAGAGCATGTACAGAGCCATGTTTTAATACAAATTGGACATCGTCTAAAGCCAGTACCCCAGGGAAGCTTTTTCGAATATTTGAAGCTTCCAGCAATTTAGGCTTATCCCCCATACTTATCTCCATTTTATTTGATCAATCAGTAAAATCGGTTGTGTGCAAAAGAGAATTCTCTTTTGCACACAACAATTAGGAAAGAATCTTATTTGTAAGCTTCAATCGCATTTTGAAGATTATCTTCTGTAATAATCTCACAGGAAACACGAACATCCTTGATATCGCCAAATACCCAATCTGTCCCTTCAAGAGGATCTTTACCCTGTGCTACGTTGAAAGCCAAGTCAAATGTAGCGTTGCCCAAAGATTTTGGATTATTGAGGACGGTGCCTAACATCTGTCCCTTCTTAATCAATTCAACAGCCTCTGGAAGACCATCTACACCAACAACTGGAATATATTTGCTACCAGTAAAATATCCTGCAGATTTCAATGCCTCTACAGCACCAAGTGCCATAGCATCATTGTTTGCGAGGACAAACTCAATATTATCACCGTGCTTAGCAAGCCAGGTTTCCATCAAGTCCTTACCTCTAGCTGTATCCCACATACCAGTCTGCAATTCCAGCTGCTGAACAGCAATTCCTGCTTCTTTCAGAACACGAATAGGTTCTGTGGTGCGGAGCTCAGCATCTCTATGTCCTGGCTCACCTTTAAGCATTACATATTGCAGTACGTTATCACCATTCCTATCAGCTTCAGGATGAGATTTCCAATAATCAGCTACAATTTTTCCTTGCATTATTCCAAATTCAGCAGAGGTGATTCCAACAAACCAACATTTATCATAACTCATGATTTCATTGGTTGCGGGCTCTTTATTGAAGAAAACAATTGGAAGATTTGCTTTTCTAGCTTTTTCTATTATTGTACCAGCAGCCGCAGGGTCAACCAAGTTAATAGCAAGAGACTTTACACCCTTATTGATATAAGTATCTATCTGGTCATTCTGCTTGGCCTGATCATTCATCGAGTCAGCAAGTAAAATTTCTGCTTTACCAGCACCAGCTGCCTCATAGGCTTTTCTTACAAATGACATATAGTTGTCATCAAACTTATAGATTGTAGTACCAATCTTTGGCTTGGCACTCTCTCCAGCTTCCTTCCCTCCTTGTGCAAACAAGCCAAGTGTACACAAGCTGAGAATAACTAAGCACATTACCAACACTCTAGTTCTTTTCATTTCTTTCTCCTTTTAGTTACTTTGTTTAATAAACAAAGAAAGTAATTTATAAGTATGATACCATGCTTTAAGGTGATTTACAAATATTATTTATAGATTTTGTTGTATTATGCGATATGAAAGATTTTTATTGATAAATTACCTGACAATGGGACCTAAAAAAATACTTTGTATTACCATCGCTGCAGCACCTATTACTCCAGAATTTTCATCAAAAGTGGAAGGAATAATTTTTACTCCCTTTAAGCAGGCTTCCATTGAATGGGTTTTAGCTGTCTCCAATAGCGTATCAAAAAAGAACTCCTTTGCAAGAGCCATTTCACCCCCAATTATTACTAATTCAGGATTCAATATATTTAAAATATCAGATACGGCAACACCGAGGTAAAATCCTTCTTTTTTTAACAATTGTAAGGTGAGGGCATCACCTTGCGATGCTGCCTCTACTATTTCCCGTATGGATATTTTAGAATTGTCTTTGACAGCTGCAGCAAGACTGGAGGAAACCCCTTTCTGAGTTTCAGAAACAATCTCTTCAATAATGCTGTTTTCAGTTCCTACAGTATCTAGGCATCCAAACTTGCCACACACACATTTCTTTCCTCTATCAATTACCTTGATATGGCCAATTTCTCCTGCAGCTCCACCAAAACCTCGGATAAGATTTCCACCAATGAAAATTCCACTTCCTATTCCTGAACCTACATTTAAGAAAACAAAGTCCTCTGCATCTCCTGCAGCTCCAAACCATTTTTCACCTAAGGCCATTGCACGTGCATCATTATCGACCTTCACAGGCAATCTAAATTTTTTAGATAATATTTCCTTGATTGGTACATCGTGCCAGGAAAAAGCTGGAGCATATACTGAAACGCCTGTCTTATGGTGTACAATTCCGTGCATCGCAACACCAAGACCCAAATACCCAATATGATCTTGTTCTTTTTCTGCCAGAACATGTTTAACTGCAGCAATAATGGTGGATAATATACTGTCCTTAGAAAAATGTGTTTTAAAAACCATTTCACTTCTTGCAAGGATAGTTCCATCCAAATCAACTACAGCTGCGACAACCTTATCTTTCTGCACATCTAGGCCTATGGAGTACATTGCCTTTTCATTAATTTCCAACATTATAGGTTTTCTTCCACCCGAAGACGTACCGGAACCAACTTCCCTAACCAAATCATCTTCAAGCAGGAGTCTTACATTAGCGGATACTGTAGCAGGGTTTAATTTTAACTTTTTTGCAATGTCGGCACGTGATATAGGTGCTGCTTCTCGAATTGCCTTTAAAATCAAAGAAAGGTTTATCTGTCTAATAAATGTCTTATCCGCCGTATCAAATTTCATCTTCCTATTCCTTTATACAGGTGTTTCAAAGAACAATGCATAAACACTACAATACAATATCTTGTCAATTTTCACAACTTATACAAAATCCTATAGTAAAAACAACGAAAGCTACATATTTGGGTGATGTAGTTTGGTTGAGTAAAAGGAAGGGGACTTCGCAATGTACTCGATCCATGATGGCATCATTGTCATCAACAAGAATGCGATCATTAAGAATGGATCGGTCTTGTAGGAGTACGAGAAAGAATCAAAAGAAAAAGAGTATGGAAAAGGGGTTTGC
>CAYSIH010000013.1:0-16017 GCA_964431005.1 uncultured Sphaerochaeta sp.
ACTGTAAGGCATGTTCCTCAGGGTGTCGGAATCGATCAGAGCCTTGGTAGGCTGGATGATGTTTCCACCACGGGTCAGATACTCTTCACCATGGCTGAGAAGGAAGCCGGAAAGTTTCCAGGCAGCCTTGCGTACAGCGGCGGGAGAGTCAACGTTGACCATGAAGAAGTGACCATAGTAACAGGCAGCTACGTCACGAACGGCATTCTCAAATACGGGGAACGGGACGACCATCCACTCCTTGCTGTTGAAGAAGGCTGGATTGTCTTTCTCGATTCTTCCCTGCTGGTAGAGACCAGTGTGAGCCATTCCAATGTCGTTGTTGTCCTTATTGAATATGTTACGTGCATTCTTGTAGGTGGGAGAACCGAGGTTGCGTCCACTTGGTCCCCACTCCTTCATGAAGGTAAGGGCCTTGATCCAAGCATCGTCACCTATGATGGCTTTCTTGCCATCGGCGCTCAAGAGATCACCACCAAGCTGTTCAACCATAGGAACAAAGAATGTCAGATAGTAAGGATAGCGGAAGTCAAATCCACGGCGAACAAGGATGTCACCATCACGGATGACAAGTTTTTCGGAGATGTCAGCCATCTCTTCCCAAGTCTTGGGATAGTCAGTCTCTGGGTTGAGACCTGCAGAGCGGAAAACCTTCTTGTTGAGGTAAATCGCCCAGTTGGTCAGCTCAAGAGGAAGACCGTAGACTTCGCCATCGACAGTTACTGTATCCAAGACACCTGGAATGTACTTATCAAGCAGATCCTGCTTGTTTGCATACCCTGCTGCCTTGTAGTCAACGGGTGCTACACGGTGGTTGGTGATATACGCGTACTGGTCTTCAATGGGCAGGTTGAACATGTCAGGCCCCTGGTTGGCAGCAAAAGCTGTCTGGACCAGTTCAATCTGTTTCATTGCAGACTGTGTAGATCGTACAACGGTGATATTGGGGTACATTTTCATGAACTCTGCGATCAACTCAGTCTCAAGCTGGGTCCTTGCAGGGTCCTCGTGTGTCCAATACTGGATAGTTACCGGAGCGTTCTCATCCACAACCGTTTCTTTTGCACCTGCGGCAAAGATGAATGTCGGGATAAGGAGCGCTAAAACAGCGAACAGCAGTAATGATTTTTTCATACTGACCTCCTAAAGTCATTTATACTTTAATTATACACGGAGGTAGAGTGAGCTCACAAGGCAAGGGTTTTGTTGTTTTCAGCGTGTTTTATGCAAAAAAAGAGCCGTCTTATATATCAGTGACAAAATTGTATTTCAAACAACACAATTGTTATGACAAGGAATGTATTACCTGACTGGATCACTATTTTTTCTTATTGTGCTTCTGCATAAAGTTGGCAAGTTTCTCCATTGTCTCGTTGGAGATATCATGCTCGATAAGACAGGCATCCTGTTCGGCTACAATAGGGTCGACACCAAGCATTTCACTGAGAAAGGTAGTAAGTGTCTTGTGGCGAAAATAGACTTGGGAGGCTTTGATCTCCCCTTTTTCCGTCAGCTCAATCTCCCCATAGGTCTCCTGATGGACGTACCCATCGGCCATGAGAATCTTCATAGCCCTGTTTACACTTGGCTTTGAGACACCAAGGCGAAGGGCTACATCTGTAGTCCTAACCCTACCATTCTCCTGGTGAATAGCCAAAACGGCTTCCAAGTAGTCTTCTCCGGATTTTTGCATGCCCTATGGTACCATGCATCCTTTTTTTTGTCATCCTATTTGTCTGGAGTACCAAAGGAGAGAAAAACTATTGACTTGTTTGTTTGTTTCAACTAACTTATATATGAGCAACGAAGATGAGAGGAAAAACAAATGGCAACAATGGATGAACTAGCCGTTGGACAACGAGCATGTGTAGGTGCCATAACAGCACCTAAACAACTCAAGAGAAGGCTCATGGATATGGGCTTTACCAAGGGTGTTGATATACAAGTAGTAAAGATGGCCCCTATGGGCGATCCTATGGAAGTGACACTCAGAGGATACAACCTCTGTCTTCGCAAGGCTGAGGCCCGCGTAATAGAACTGCGATAACCATGAAAACACTATCACTCATCGGTAATCCCAACTGTGGGAAGACCACTCTGTTCAACGCCCTTACGGGCACAACGGCATACGTGGGCAACTGGCCCGGAGTCACTGTTGAAAAGAAAGAAGGGCTCTGGAATGGTTTCAGGGTCTTGGACCTGCCTGGAATCTACTCCCTTTCGCCCTACTCCCCCGAAGAAAAACTCTCAAGACGCTACATTCTAGATGAAAGGCCGGACCTGATCGTCGATGTCATTGATGCAACAAACCTCGAGCGCAGTCTTTACTTGACCACTCAGCTTGCTGAGCTGGGAAGGCCTGTACTCATCGTCCTGAATATGCAGGACCTCCTGGAAAAAGAGGGCATCACCATTGATGAGAAACGCCTTTCGCTGATGACAGGATGCCCCGTCGTCTCAATATCCGCCAGCAAGGGAGTAGGACTTGATCAGTTCAAGATTGAGGTTGAAAAAGCCCTCGAGGAGAACAGGGCCCCAGCATGTCCGCTTTTCTCCAACTTTGTCGAAAAATACATCAATGCCCTAGTGGAAGATGACTACCTGCACGCCATCCCCAAAGGACGGCAACCCCGGTGGGCTGCCATCAAGCTGCTGGAAGAGGACGAACTCTTCCTCACAACCATGCCTCCTTTCCCCGAGGAGTTTGGCCTGTTTCTGGAAAAAGCCCGGCAAAGCCTGCGCGACCACTATGATGATGATGTTGAGGCAGTCATCATAGACCAGCGATACAAGGTAGCCGAACACATAAGCCGTGCAACCCAAGTAAAGAAAGAGCAGAAGCGCTCATTCAATTTCGATACCATCGCAACCAACCGTTTTGCAGCCATTCCCCTTTTCATTGCCATCATGGGGGGAGTTTTCTACCTATCCATAGGCTTGGTGGGTGGGGTGACCACAGAGTGGCTGGAAAGCCTTTTTGAACTGCTTGGAGACAACTTGACGGTCCTTCTTGCCTCATGGGGAGTCTTCCCCCTCCTATCGGGGGTCCTGACCGGAGGCATCATCGCAGGGGTGGGTGCTGTCCTTACCTTTGTACCGCAGCTCTTTGTCCTCTTTCTGCTGTTGAGCATTCTTGAAGACTGCGGCTATATGGCACGCATTGCCTTTATCCTGGACAGGATGATGCGATCCATCGGCCTATCGGGCAAATCCATCATCCCCCTAGTCATCGGGACAGGTTGTACGGTGCCTGCCATCATGAGCACCCGTACCATCGAACACCAGAAACAGCGCGAGCTTACCGTTCTGGTCACCCCCTTTATCCCCTGTGGGGCAAAGATGCCGATCTTTGCCCTCATGATCACCTACTTCTTCCCCGGGCAGTGGTATATAGCACCCATGATCTACCTGACAGGCGTCCTAGCAGTTGTCCTGACCGGCTTTATCATGCGTGCCTTTGACCGACACAAAGAGAAGACGGTATTCATCTTGGAACTTCCTCGCTACCAGCTTCCCACAGCAAAGAATGTCTGGTTGCAGACTCGTGAGCGCACCTTGGACTTCGTAAAGAAAGCTGGAACAATAATCCTGCTCTCCAGTGTGATCATCTATCTGTTGTCCTCGTTCTCATTCACGTTGCAGCCAGTCTCTGCCGAAACCAGTATGCTAGCGATTATAGGGCGCGTAATCGCACCCATCTTCAAGCCTCTAGGTTTTGGATTCTGGCAAGCGAGTGTAGCCCTCCTTACAGGCATTGCAGCCAAGGAGTCCATCGTAAGCACCCTGAGCGTCACCATGGGGGAAACTCATATAACTGAGCTCTTCACCCCCTCTTCAGCTCTTGCCTTCATGACGTTCATCCTGCTCTCCTCGCCCTGCATTGCGGCGATAAGCGCAATGGCAAAGGAGCTGGGAAGCAAAAGAAAATTGCTGTTTGCCCTCGTATGGCAGACTGGCATCGCCTATCTTGCAGCACTTCTGGTCAGAGCCCTTGTGCTGCTCATCGTATGAGGTCGCCATGTTTATACCTATAGTAGCCAATATCCTAGTCGCCGTCGTCATTGTCCTTCTGCTCTGGTACGCTATCCACACCATTCTTAAGCAACGAAAACAAGGGGGCTGCGGCTCTTGTGGAAAACTGGACGAAAAAGGGGAACCCACCTCGGCATGCCGAGGGTGTGCCTTTGCAAGTACCTGCCACATAGCCCATCCTCAAGACGAGAAAGAGTAAGAAGCCTTTGCAGTATCGGGCTAAAACCAGCCTACTCTATGCAATACCTTCTTTCACACCATACACTTCAAAGATTTAGACACGTGTATAATACTTGTAACTATGCTATACTTAGGTATCGGCATACAAGAGGTGCATGCACTGTCGAGCCTTATCTGAGGGGCGACCCTTCTCCCGATAAATATATGGATAGTACTCCAAAGGAATCTTAGAACGGTCTGATATAATGCCCTTTTTGAAACGAATCATCACGATAATTTTGCTCTTGTGCATGGTTGCTTCTGCTACTTTCTTGTTTGCTGTACAGCAAACTGAAGGAGGCAATCTAATAGCTAATCATCACACTATGGGCAAAAGATACCACGACCGAGCTGCGTTGATAGAAACAGGAGAAGATGGTGTTCGGGTCAGACTCGACCTTGTCGAAGCTGCCCAGAAGACCATCGACATCTCCTACTACACCTTTACAAGGGGTAAGTTCACCAACGTGCTGCTCTCACTCTTGCTCTCTGCAGCCGACAGAGGTGTGCATGTAAGAATCCTATGTGATGGGCTGACCGCCCTCGCTTATGAAAAAAAGGAACTCAAGGATGCTCTGAGAGCCTTTGAAACACACCCAAACATAGAAGTGAAATACTATGAAAAATTCAATCTTTTGACCCCTTGGGCATGGCAGAAAAGGTTACATGACAAAATCTTCATCGTCGATGGTAAGCTCGCCCTGATAGGAGGGAGAAACATCGGGGACAAGTACTATATGAAGGACGAGTACCAACAGGATTTTGTCAATGACCGTGATGCCTTGCTGTACCACGAGGGAACAGAGGAAAGTGTCATCGGGGACATGCAGCGCTACTATGACCAGGTGTGGGAGTACAAGCATACCAAAGCCCACAGGAAAAACATCACAGCCAAACAGAGAGAAGAGGCAGAGTTCACCTTTGCAGGACTGCGAACCTTCGCCAAAACAATCAGAGCCGACCATCCTGAGCTATTCCAACAGCCCGACTGGCGAGAACGGACCTTTAGCACCAAAGCCATAGAGTTTGTCCACAACCCTCTTGGTAGGCGTAAAAAGGACCCCTGGTGTCTGAAGGCGCTTTTAGAAGTGGCTTCCCAGGCGCAATCATCCATCGTCCTCCAAAGCCCTTACATCATTCCCACCAAAAGCATGCAAAAATTGATCAGGACCTACGATATCAACATGGACTTGGTCACTATCCTGACCAATTCAAAGCTATCAAGCCCCAATCCCATCGCTATGGCAGGCTATTACAACCACAGAAAGAAAATCGTAGATACGGCTGCTCAGGTCTATGAGTATCAGGGACCTGACTCCATCCATGGCAAGAGCTATGTCTTTGACGACGTTATCAGCATTGTAGGGACGTTCAACATCGATTCACGCAGCAGCTACATCAATACAGAATCCATGGTCATCATCCATAGTGAGGAGTTTGCATCTGACTTGAAGCGCGAAATACAGGCTTATATGGATAACAGTGTGTTGGTTCAGGCTGATTATACCTATGGGGGAGAAGCTAAGGACAAGAAGCCTTTGTGGCTCTTCTCCAAGGTTGTGGGGTTGTTTGAATACTACCTGTAAAGCGCACACATCAGATGGTGGTGCCATACCGCACAAGAGACTCTCCAACAAAGAAAACAATACAAGCTATACAATATATGAATAAATATGCAATAGGACTGGATATTTCTTCATTATCCAGCTAAACTTCTCCCAAATGCCTTTTTGGCACTTGAAATTTAGGAGAGAAACACTATGAAAAAGATTATGATTGCCCTGTTAGCACTTTTGTTGCTGAGCACAACCCTCTTTGCAGCCGGGTCAAAAGAACAGGCACCAGGGGTAGACAACTCACTACAGAAGGTACTCGATACAGGCAAGTTCATCATGGGCCTCGATGACAGCTTCCCCCCCATGGGCTTTCGTGATGAGAACAACGAGATAGTGGGCTTTGATATCGACCTAGCAAAAGGTGTCGCAAAAGGCATGGGCGTCGAGCTTGTCCTGCAACCCATCGACTGGAATTCCAAGGAGCAGGAGCTGAACACCGGCAACATCGACTGTATCTGGAACGGCTTCACCATCACCGAGGAGAGACTCAATGCCATGACCTTCACCCCTCCCTATGTCAACAATGCCCAGGTAGTCGTAGTCAAGAGCAACTCCCCTTTTACCACCTTAGCATCCCTTGCAAAGAAAAATATCGGGCTTCAGGCCGGATCCTCTGCAAGCGAGGCCTTGGACAACAGCCCTGAATTCAAGGCCTCAGTCAAGGCTGTCGTTGAGTTCAAGGAAAACCTCACAGGCCTGATGGATCTGGAAATTGGCGGTATCGATGCCCTAATCCTTGACCTTTTGGTCGCAAACGACAACATCAACCGCAGCGGCAAGGATTTTAGGATTCTTGACGAACACCTCACCAACGAAGCCTATGGCGTCGGATTCCGTAAGGGCGAACAGAAACTTGCAGACGAAGTCTGGTCCCAAATGTTGGCCATGGCCGCCGACGGTTCACTTGCCACTATCGCAACCAAGTGGTTTGGTGCCGACATCACTGTTGTAGGAAAATAAATTATTCGCTAGTATGACGGGGAGCTTAGGCTCCCCGTTTCTTGTTTCTGACTATTTTCTACATGTGTACCCCACTGGCTTCAGTCTGGTATGCACATACTACCTCAGAGGAGATTCACATGGCACAGCTACTGCAGCAGATGCTGGTAGGAACCGTTACAAGCCTTAAGATCTTTACCCTCACCCTGCTTTTTTCCCTTCCGCTAGGAGTCCTAGTTGCAAGGGGTAGGATGGCAAAGAACCCGATAGTCTCAGCCCTGGTAAACGCCTACATCATGATCATGCGGGGAACTCCCCTGATCTTGCAACTGATTTTCGTTTACTTTGCCCCGTACTACATCTTTGGCGCTTCCTATGACCGGTTTACCGCAGTCATCGTTGCCTATGTCATCAACTACGCAGCTTACTTTGCTGAGATCTACCGCGGAGGTATCCAGTCGATACCAAAAGGGCAGTTTGAAGCCAGTGAGGTGCTCGGCTACTCCAAGATCCACACTTTCACCCATGTCGTGACCCCTCAGGTGATCAAGCACATCATTCCTGCGATGGGAAATGAGGTCATAACCTTGGTAAAGGATACCGCTCTTGCCCAGACAATCGGGGTTGCCGAGCTGTTCCGCGTTGCCCAGAATGCCTCAGCAAGGCAGTTCTCCACTATGCCCATCTTCATAGCGGGCATTTTCTACTTCATCATGAATGCTATCGTCGCAAAAAGCTTTGATAAGCTTGAGGCGAAGCTCAACTACTACAATTAGGAGGGAGTATGCAGATCGTATCAGTAACTGACCTGGAAAAAGGTTTTGACGGACTGGGAGTTCTCAAAGGCATCTCCTTTACCTTGAACAAGGGCGAAGTCCTCTCAGTCATCGGCCCATCAGGAAGCGGCAAAAGCACGCTCCTGCGTTGCCTCACCCAACTGGAAACGGTGGACAAGGGAACCATACAAGTCTGTGACGACACCATGGTCAGCACTAACGAAAAGGGAGAGGTCCTTTATGCTCCTAAAAATATCCTGCATGCGGTACGCCTGCACTTTGGCCTGGTATTCCAAAACTTCAACCTTTTTCCCCACATGAGTGTGCTACGCAACATAACCGAGGCACAGATGCATGTCCTGAAAATGACTAAAGCAGAAGCTAATAAGAGTGCACGGGAGCTTTTGGTGAAGATGGGTCTTGAGGATAAGGAGAAGGCCTACCCCTGCCACCTCTCCGGTGGGCAGCAACAGAGGGTATCCATTGCCAGAGCCCTTGCCCTCAATCCCAAGGTGCTCTGCTTTGACGAGCCTACCAGTGCACTCGATCCCGAACTCACCGGCGAGATCCTAAAAGTCATCAAGGACCTTGCAAAAGAAAAAATGACCATGATCGTGGTCACACACGAGATGTCCTTTGCCAGGGACATCTCCGATAGGGTCATCTTTATGGATGACGGGCTCATCGTTGAGGAAGGCAAGCCTGAGGAGTTGTTCAACCACCCGAAGAATGAGAGGACCAAGAGGTTCCTCCAGCGCTACGAGTAGTTCTAGAGCCTTTTCAACAGAGAACCCGAACACACCCCAGTAGGCTCGCCTTCAAAAAAGGCGAGCTTTCCATTTACCATCACCAGTACCATTCCATCGGGCTTTGCCGTAGGATCCCTCACTGTTGAGTTATCCTCCAGGGTGAGGGGGTCAAAAATGACCAGGTCAGCCTTGTAGCCCTGTACAATCATCCCTCGGTCTGTCAGACCTAGACGGGAGGCTGGAACTGAGGTCATCTTACTTATCAGCAGCTCCAGGGGCAGCAGGCCCTGCTGCTTCCAGTACCTATCAAGGAGGTGCAAAGCCGCTTGGTAGGAACGGGGATGGGTCTTCTCCCCGGCATAGAGGGCGTCTGTACCAAAGCACATCAGAGGATGGCTCAGAATACGCTTCAGCGAGTCCTGGCTCTGGGTGATATCTGTCATCAGGGCAGTACCCTTCTCTTGCATAAGCAGATCAAAGAAAGAATCAAAAGGCCCTTGGCCCCTGATGCTGGCAATCTCGGTAAGGGTCATACCCTCATACTGCCTGTTGCCATCGAGGGCTATGACGGTAATATTATCCCAACCACAAAGTTCATAGAGGCTATCCCACCCGTCTGGATCCTGCATCTCTTCCTTAATGGCGGCTCTCTCCTTTGGACTTTCCAAAAGTTTTTGCAGGTCTTCCCGGCTGAGACGGAGATAGAGGGGAGGAAGCAGGCTGAAAAGGCTTGTCGAGCCGTACTCATAGGGGTACTGGTCAAAAGAAACGTCTATGCCCTCCATCCTGGCATTCTCTAGCATGGTTAGCATCTGGGGAACCAAAATCTGGTTAACCCGCCCGACAGCCTTCAGATGACTGATCTGGAGGCGTACCCCAGTGAGCCGTGCAAGGTCAAGGACCTCCTCGATCGCCGAGAGCACATCATTGCCTTCACAGCGCAGATGGACAGCGAAGAGGCGGTCATGCTGCTCAGTCACACGCAGCAGCTCAAGCAGCTCCCTACGGTCGGCAAACAGGCAGGGTGCATAGTAGAGGCCGCTGGAAAATCCTATGCAACCCTCCTCAAAGCTCTGCTGTAGCAGACGGCACATGACAGTGACCTCCGCTTTTGTTGCAGGGCGGTTGGCATTGCCTCCCATAGCAGAGTAGCGCAGGGGACTGTGTGCCTGCAAAAAGGCCATATTGGTCCCACTACCCTGCTGAAGCCATATCTTGGAGTATCCGGCAAAGCTCTTCCATGTAAAGGGGGAGTAGTGTCCAAGCACATCCTGAACCTGCTCATACAAAGCGGTATTCCCATCTGAAAGGGGAAAGACCCCTATCCCACAGTTTCCTGCTACCTCGGTAGTTATGCCCTGCAGAATCTTTGGATCCATCGAAGGGTTTCTCAATACCTCAAGGTCACTGTGCCCATGGATATCGATGAAGCCGGGGCACAAGACAAGCCCGCTTGCATCAAAGGCAGTTCCTGAGGGGGTATCTCCCCCTGGGGAGACTTTCACTATCATGTCATCCTTAATGGCAACATCACCGACAAACGAACTCTGGGAAGAGCCGTCCACGATGGTTGCATTTCGGAAAAAGTAATCATATTTCATTTGCGACTCTCCTTGCGCGTATACAGTTCAATTTCATGGTGCAACGACTGCTCCAGCATCCTTACGGTGTGCTGGTAATTACCCCTAGTGCGGGTAAGTGCCAGTGATGCCTTAAATTCATACACCTGATCAAAGTTGACAAAGGCTGGGGGAAAACCATTTGCAAGCAGTTCGCCTGCAAGGACTACAGATGCAAAGACCACATCATAACGACCAAAGGGCCTAATGCGAAGCAGTTCGCCAAACAAAAAGAGGGAACGCACCAGAGGATGGAGGGCTTTCCAGTCCATCTCATACTGGCGCAGAAGGATCTCCATCCTCGTTGCGACAGGCAGTGGCGGCTTCTCAAGGCTTATCTCTGAGCTCTCCAGCTCCCTATAGTGCAGACCCGCCTCATCATCGATACCCTGCAGGAGGGTACGGTACAGCTGCACCAGGCGGCTTTCAGTGAAGAAAGGGGTGGCCTGTACCCTTTTGTACTGGGGACCCAGACCACTTTCCTGTACAAAGCGCAACAACAGCGAACGTACATTGATGGCGAGCAATTGGGTATCAAAGGAAACAGACGGGGAAAAACACCCTGAATACAACAGGGCCAAGTCCTCATTACCCATAGCAAGGTCCTCACAAGCGAAGGTACCCAGGACAAATCTAAAGATTGAGTTTCTAAAGATGAGGAGCATCTGCATCTCATCCTTTTCCGCAGACAAAAAAGCATGCTGCATCGTTTCCAAGGAGGAGAAGTTCACAGTCCCTACACGCATATCAACATTCTTCAGATGGCGCAGTTGGCGCCCATCGGAGGGCTTTGCTGCATCAGAGGGGATATTCCAAGCCCATCCGCTACGCATAACCCCATCGATTCTCCCTTCGGAACAGAGAATACGAACCCTACGCTCAGAAATTCCCCATTGAAGGGCGGCTTGCTTTGTACTCATATACATCATGTATGCTCCAAACTACTATTCCTTTTAGGGAATGATACTCTCTTTTTCAACACTATTCAACTTATTCCTAAAAAGAATTAGGTCTTTACCAAAAGAGGAAGATTCGCGATAATACCATGGAAGGAAGAGCCTTCCTATCACCTTGGAGGGCATAGATGGAAACATATGATGTTATTATAGTCGGTAGCGGACCTGCAGGAATGGGTGCTGCCTTTGCTTTAGCTAACCAGCGACCAGAACTCAAGATCCTCATGCTTGATCGCGAGCGAGCCTCCACCGGTGGCATGCGCAACGACTGCAAGATGAATTTCACCTACCCCATAGGATTTCCTACCGAGTACTGGGAAAAGGAAGAGGCCGAACACTACCTGCAAGAGGTAATAGATTTCCTTCAGCCAACTTTCCTTGAGAAGAACAACATACATGTCTACCAAAAGAGAGCCGAGCGCTTGGGCTGTACGCTTCTGGACATCAAGCAGACCCATCTGGGCACTGATGGAGGGCTACGCCTCATCAAGGAACTTTTGGTAAAACTGGAAGAGCTTGGAGTTGAACTGGCCTTAGGCGAGGCTATGGAGAACATCCAAGAAAAAGAGCAGTACATCATCACAGAGAAGAGGAAAATCGGGTACAAAAAACTCCTGGTAGCCCCAGGAAGAAAGGGCTTCCACTTCCTTCAAGATCTCATGCACACCCTATCTGTTCCCTTTGTCGACAACATTGTCGATATTGGAATACGGGTGGAGACACGCATCGAGCACTACCCTATCGTAAAAGACTACTATGACCCCAAGTTCTATTTTCCAGACAAGGTGAGGACCTTCTGCACCAACAGCGGCAATGCCCATGTGGTGCGAGAGCGTTATGCCACAAGCAGAGGCGAGGGGTGGCACTCGGTCAATGGCCACGCTTTCTCAGCCGACTCCCACAATGACAACGGTTTGGTCAATTTCGCCATTCTCAAGACCGTGCGATTTACCGAACCTTTGGCAAGTGGTCAGGCCTTTGCTGAAAACCTCGGTCTACAGGCCGCCCTAATGGGAGGTGGCAAGCCTTTGATGCAGCGTGTCGGGGACTTCCGCCTTGGATCCAGAAGCAAGGAGGACAGCTTTAGCGGCGACCTCTATGACTTCGAGCCTTCGCTGAAAAGCTGCTGTCCGGGGGATATCTCCCTTGCAATCCCGGCTAAGGTCCTGCGATCCATCTGGCGAGCGATGAAGAATTTGGATACCATCGTTCCGGGAGTCCTGCACCCTTCCACCATCATGTACTACCCTGAGATCAAGCTCTATGCCAATAAGCCATCCTACCTTGATGAGCACTTCCGTGTAACAGAGGATGTATGGTTTGCAGGCGATGGAGCAGGCACCAGTCGTGGCATCACCGGTGCCTGGGCAAGTGGGATTAGAGCTGCAGAAGGGATCATCAAGACCCTATAGCCAAATATTATAACTCGTGGTCAAACCTATCGTTGAGCCAGGTAGAAGCGAGCCCCACCCAAGCCTGGCATGCCTGGTTGGGTGTCCCTACCTCATGGTTGGACATTGAAAGACCATGGTCGCCTTGGGTGAAAATATGCAGGGCAAAGTCTATGCCCTTGGCCTTGAGGGCGGAGGCAAAGTGCATGCTGTTCTCTACTGGCACCGACTCATCAGAGGCAGTATGCCAGATAAAGGAGGGAACCGTTGTAGTGGTTACCTGGTCCTCCAAACTGAACAGGAGGCGGTCCTCCTCACTCTTTCCACTTACCCAGTCGATGCTCTCCTGGTGGCAGATAGGCTCCTTACTAGAGATGACAGGGTAGCAGAGAACTGCAGCATCGGGGCGGTTCAATCCCCCCTTGGTGTCAAAGAGAGCTTGCAGACGGGGGTGGTCGTGCAACGTTGCCAAAGAGGCGGCAACATGTCCACCGGCACTGAAGCCAAGGATCGCTATCGCATGCGGGTCACACATCCACGCTACAGCATGTTCGCGGATCTTGATGATGGCATCGCTAGCCTCGATGAGCGGGTTAAGCATGGAAGCTTCCTTCAGTACAGAATAATCCAGTATGAAGACATTATAGCTCATCGCAAGGAAGTGCAGTGCCACAGGGTCACGCTCCCTTTCCGAACGAAAACGATATGCTCCTCCGGGGCAGATAACCACCGTAGGCCTGATATTCCGGATTCCACCATCCTGGGTGAAATCTTGCAGGTAGCCTGTAAGGGGCACCTGATTCTTTCCAACTGCTGTTTGTATGATTCTCATACCACTGATACTACCATACCTGCCTCCCATGTTTCTATGGGAGACAAGTGACAAAACAAGGACCAAGAAAAGGGAAATGATGCATTGTTAGGTCCTACACAAAAGAAGACGGTTAACGCCTTTGTGAGTACATGCACAACCCATTTCCCAAACTTGGCACCTTCAACTCCAAACGATCTCTGTCACTGTACCTGATCTCCTCAAGGAATGTACGTATAATGGCATAAGGATTCTTTCCAGTTCATATGAGGTTACCTAAAGAATTTCTTTTGAAAAATATGTACTGAGATCACTCTCAAATGCATCAATGATTGTCTTACTGCCCTTCGCATGAAAGTCTGACATCATCGGCCAATCCTCTTCATTTGAAATAGAAACATCTGAAAGAGTCATGTATATTCTACTTCCTTTTGTGTTATCACTTCTATTCCAAATAAAAGAGTGTCCTACACTATTTTCAATACGTACCTTGTGGGAATACAAAAAATTGAAAAGGTTTTTATTATCCTCTTTCTTCGACATTCCTAAAACTAATTCGACTCTCGCTGAATCATAATTTGCCACACAAGAAACAGAGACACCACGGATACCTATAAAACCATAGATCCAGTTATCGCGGGAGGGATTGATGTTTTGAAATATACCACTTTCTTCTCTGATTCTTGGCAATGAATACGTCCAGTATCGCCGTCTGACTATAAACCTGCTTTCACCACTCATCGCATTGGTTTTACTCTCCTTAAGATAAAAGACCAACTCTGAAGGATCTATATCAAACAGGGGGAATAGTTTATGCAATGTATTTACTTTGTACTGAGTATCTGTTCCAGTCCAAACAAATATATGGCTGTTGATTCTTTTGGAGGGTGTCAATGCATTTTCAGACGTTGAAAAATGAATGGACAGATCAACGTCTTGATCTTCAGTAACAGCTAATTTGGTCAGTACAGACTTATCCTCTTCATGCAACTGGGCTAGTACTGTATGGTACATTTCAGTCCAATTATGTACCTGATACTCTTTTCCGAAAAGAGAAAATTTAGAAATCTCTCTTCCCGTCAATACCACGTCCTCATCAAGGGTAACTGTTTCCAGTTGTTTGGCAGAAGGTTCAAAAGTACTATATATATAGGGCCATATCTCTAAGGCTCTATTTTGTAGCAAACTATCGCGCTCTTCAATTTCAGCTTCAGTCCATCTATCTAATCGCCCAAGCCATTGATTACTTCTAAGGCCACTATCAATAAATCCATTTTTCATATTTCTTTTCTCAAGAAAGAGTTTATTTGAATAAGTGGCATTGTACGCTGTTAACGTGAGGTTAGCTAATCTATGGAGCCATATTGCATGAATTTTTTCGGAATCTTCTCCTAACTCCTTAATCCAAGCATTTGTAAGCGTTTGAGGCATAATATGCTCTATAGAATATGCTCCTTCATCCAAATGCTTCCAAGTGTCTTTAGTTTCCACTGTGCCATGATTTTCAAGACGTTCAAACAGATAGTGCTTGGTTTCTCCCCTCATCCCATAAATGTTTTTTTCTGACAAGGCTTTGGAAAACTCTGAATCATCAGGGAAGCGACCAGATTCATTTTTATTCAGCAATACATATTTCAGTTTTTCCAAATAGGTGGCTTCTTTATCGGCTAATCTGATGATCTCTTTATGCAGTAAGAGAAATATCTTATTCAACGCATTTGTCGGAATATCACAAATAGCTCTTCTGAAAATATAGTTTTCAACAATGAGAAAAATCTGGTTCAACTCTTGTTCTGATAGTTTGTCTAACTCTGCCATTCGCAGAACTTCCATCAAGAAGGGTCTCGTTACTGTTGTTTTAATCCTATTCAATCTATAGACACATCTGTCTACTTTTTTCCAAGGGGAGTTTGCTTTGACCAAATACTGATACTTCTTTGCATAATACAATAGGTCAATGAGCAATTCTTCTATCTCTGCAAACTTCTTATTTTCAACGTATTCTTTAAATTTGAAATATACATTTCTGAACGCAGGAGTTGATTGTTGTTTGATGCTTAAGTAATCACGAATGAAAGAGCTGACATCATAGCCGGTCTGCTCCTCTATCTTATTCCAATATTTTTCATAGAGCTGTTCTTGGACTTTTACAGGCAACCCCATCAGAATATAGTTTCGTATTTTATCTCCTTCACTCAAATCCAGGCCTGTTGAATTCAGACTTTCAAATATCAACTGGGGGTTGTCATCTTTGTTTAGAGTAATATTGATAATTTCAAGCTTAAAGATTGCATCATACAATTCGTCAATCCCAATTTTTTCTTTTTGTATTCTTTCATAAAAATAGGTATAGTTTATGGTCAAGTTTGAATCTAAAACATGGTCCTCATCCTCTTCAAAGAGCTTACCAAAAGCATCCTGGTCATTCTTAATTGGTTTCAGCTTGATCCTTGTACTTTTAGTCTCCCATTTATCCACCAAATAATCTTCAAAAATCAGGCTTCCCAAATGTGGGGATGCAGGTGTTATAATTTTTTTAGTTATCAATCTATGCATAGCCAGTAAGATTAACGAAACTGTTGTCAATCTCTGCTGTCCGTCAATTATCAAATATTCGGATTGTTTTCCTTCAGTATCAGCCACAGAAACTATACTTCCGAAAAAATGACTTTTTCTTTTTTGTTTTACTATTTTTACCAAATCATCGTACAATTGTTTGCAGTGCTCGATTTTCCAATCATAATTTCTTTGGTATACAGGAATGATAAAGCGCTTTCTGGCACCCTCCATATAAATAAGTAGTTTTTCTTCTGTTCCTTTCATCTATCACAATCTCCTTCTGGGTATAATCAATGAAGCAATAAAGAATAAGCTTTCACTTCTATATAATGGTTGTAGTAGTGGCTATA
>CAYSIH010000014.1:0-15808 GCA_964431005.1 uncultured Sphaerochaeta sp.
TTTTGCCTACACAATCCTTTTCCGACTCGATAATTGTGTGCTACAATGTCGTTGAGGTACGCCATGAAAACCATTTTTACAAAGATTAGAGAAGGTGAGATACCCTCTGTAAAACTGCATGAGGATGCGCTTTGCACCGTCATTTTGGATATTAACCCCGTTCACAAAGGTCATCTTCTAGTCATCTCCAGCGAACCCTACCCCACTTTCAGTGATTGCCCCCTACCAACTTTATACCATCTGATGGATATTGCACAACAGGCTGACCAGAAACTTCGTTCAGTCTTGGGGTGTGATGGGACCAATTTGGTCATCAATAACGGGGAGGCGAGCGGACAGGAGGTACCCCACCTCCATATACACATCATCCCCCGTTACAGCAATGACGGACAAAAGTTCGGATTCACCAAAGAGAGCTATGCTGAAGGCGAAATGGCCAAGTATGGGAAACAACTGGAGTTCTGAATATGAAAGCATGTCATCACTGCCATACAGCAATTGACGCATTATTGACAATAGGGACCCACACCCTCTGCGCTACCTGTGGAAAACCTCTGCATAGTTGCTTTAACTGCAGATTCTACAGTCCCGGATCCTATCATGACTGCCTCGAAGGGGTAGAGGAACTAATTGTAGAAAAAAAGGAAGCTAACTTTTGTGATTTCTTTATGTTGGGTGAGGACAACCTAGAGGAAAACAGAAAAAAAGCACAAGCAAAAAAACGGGCGGAAGCCTTCTTCACCACCTAAGGAATAGATAATGAACAGACGACACTCCATCATCCTACTTTGCATCCTCCTACCAATGCTCTTTTTAGGTTGCCAGAGCTATACCGCATCCAAAGGAAAAGCAGCCATTGCACCCATCCCCTCTGTTATTGAGGAGAAGACCACCACCAAGTACTCGGTCATCCAAGAGGAAAAAGCCCAACAGGAAGAGCAAAAAAAAGCGGCTATAGCTGCAAAAGAACAAGCGGAAAGGGAAGCAAGGCTTGTCTTTCTTACCGCTAGGGAACAGGAGTTGCAAAGCTCTTTGGACACTTTGAACAGTCGTCTTGCAAAAGTTACTGAAGAGAATCAGCAGCTTGTAGAGACCCTGACAGCGATCACGTTAGAAAAAGAAGAGATAACTCTTGACACCAAGCTATCCACCCAAGAGAGTACAGAACGCCTGCTCGCCCTGCAGAGCGAGAACGCCCTCCTTAACAATGAGATTTTTGAACTGCAAAGCCTCATAGAGGAGAACAAAAGGTTGCAAGAAGAGCAGAAAGAGCAACGGCTGCGTATCGAGATGGAACAAGAGAATGAGCGTGCGGAACAAGAGAGGAAAGCACTCGCTGCATGGCAAGAGCTTACCAACGAGTATGAAGCGCTACAAGTGGAGACCCGCATGCTAAAGGCCCAGCTTGAAGAGAAGACGCTGACCATCGAAGAGAAAGTCCGCCTTGAACTGGAGCGAAGCGAAGAAGCCAGAAAAATTGAGCAGCAGCGTCTGGCTAAAACCCAGGCTCAAGAAGCTGAAGCTAAGCGACTAGCAACAGAAGAGGAGACCAAACGCCTAGCTAGAGAGAAGGAGTGGAGACAAATCCCTCCCTTGGATCAGATTACCTACCCAAGACGCTATAAGACAGAGATGCCCACCTCCCTTGCAAACGACGGGGAGAAGCTACGTGTCCTTATGCTCCCCTTGGATGACCTGCCATGGAAAGACAAGAATGTGGTCACAGAGGTGCATAAGAGCATACATGATTTGGAAGTTCCCATTATCTTTGTCACAGGCCATATGGAGAATGTGATAGCTCTAGTAAAGGAGATGCGCTCCAATGCAGTTCTCTTTAGCACAGGTGCGATCATAACCAGTTTTCCAATCCAAGAGATAAGCAATTTCGGCTCTGTTATTCAATATCAGAAAGAGAAGACTCTGCGCCTCATGCTAGCAAACCTTCCTGAATATCAGGTCGTTGGACAGTTTGTGGGGGGAGAAGAGTGGCAGGCAAAGCAGAAAAGCATTACAGGTGACAGGCTCACCCTCCTTCAAGAGATACTTGGAGAAGGCGAGCTCACCGCAGCAACCCTTATGGGAGCCTCCCTGTACGAACCATCCTATCGTGATTGGAATACCTTCAGCCCTGTCGGATACCGCCAGTTAGATTATCTCTGGCCACTGTCGGACTTCCTGGAGAACGAGGGGTTTTACGATACCTATAGACTCACTCACTTCAGCGAAGCAACCAATGCAGGCAACACCCTCATCACCCCAGAGTGGGGCGAACGGGTTGATTTTCTCTATTCAAGGAAGATCCTTCCCCTCTCCTCAACGATGCTGACCATCGGAGGAGAGTCCGCCCCTGATGAGAATGGTATCTCACGCTTTGGTGTTTTAGGGACCTTCCTCGTCCCCTGATCAGGACTTTTCCTCTTGTGAACTAGGCTCTCCGACAACTTCAGCCTTACCCTCTATGGTGCGGGTATTGTCAAACTGTCTGGAGAGTTTTCTGATCCTCACTGACCATACAAACATCGCTATCCCTGAGGATAGCAGCACCACTCCCACGAGTTTGAGAAGCAAGCTACCTATCTGAGTGGGAAATGCAAAGAACAGTATGGCAAGCACTAAGGAAAAAAGCGCTTCAGAGAGCAAGGGGGCGACGCTTATATTGCCTTTGCGCAGGAAGAAAGCTTGAAAAACTGAAATCAAAGCTGAGATGAGAAGCTGTACTGCAAGGATATAGAGCAACAAGTGCGTACTGAAGTTCTTGGTGGACAAGGCGAGGATGATCACCAGGGCACCAACTCCAATATTGACAAGGCCTTTGATGATCAGGGCACTCCTATTGCGAGGTCCCAAGGCGTAGATACGCAGGGAAATAAGGGAGTTGATCCCGGTTATCACCATTCCCACCCCTAGCAAGGCGACAAAGGCTTTTGCAAAAGACTCGCCTTGAAACATCATGTAGACACCAAGTATCGCTAAGATGGAGGCAAGCACTGCAGTAGTATTAAGATGCTTTTTCATAAATGTATCGGCCATGATAATCTCCCTTGTATCGTATTCTGTACAGATAACCCATTTTTCTTTATGGTACAGGGAGCGACAAAGCAAGTAAAGGAGTAGACGCACCGATGTACAGATATCTTTTTTTTGATGCTGATGGAACCCTCTTTGACTTCGATGAGGCTGAAAATCGCGCATTTTACCAGATGGCGGAACAACTGGGTTTCGATGCTACACCTGAACAACTGCAGAAATACAAAGCTTGCAACGAAGCGTGTTGGAAAGCATTCGAACGGTTTGAGATAACCCAAACAATCCTCAAGATTAAACGGTTTGAAGATTTCTTCGCCTCTGAACAACTTGATTTCAACCCGGATCTTGCCAGCAGGACCTACCAAGGGTTCCTCTCCCACCAGGGCATCCTCTATGAAGAGAGTCGCCCTCTTCTCGAGGAACTCATCAGGCGTGGCTATACCCTCTACTTGGCCTCAAACGGCATTGCAGAAGTGCAGCGAGGGCGACTTGCACGATCAGAGACATATGGATATTTCAAGGATATCTTCATCAGTGAGGAGATGGGATCGCAGAAACCCGACAGGCAGTTCTTCTCCTTCATGCTCGAAAAAACCAGCTTGGAATCAAAGAAACAGGAGTGCCTCATGATCGGGGACAGCCTCATCAGCGATATCCAAGGGGGCCTCTTAAGTGGCATGGACACACTGTGGATCAATATGGAAGGAAGGGGAAAGAACCATACAACCATACAACCTACGTACGAGATGCACAGCCTCTCTGAGATGTTGGATCTGTTCGTCCCTCTTTATTGAAGGCTCTCAACGACCTTGAGCTCTACTTGTACAACCAACAGTGTGTTGGGATCGATATTCTGCGTACCTTCACTGCCGTAGCCTAGCTTGGGGTGGATCCAAAACTGATACTTTGCACCTTCACTCATCAGCTTCACTCCCTCTACAAAGCCGGGAACACCGATGGCCTGTAGCTGGAAGCGCGAAGAGTGACCTCTTTCATAGGAGGAGTCCACCACCCGCCCATTGAGCAGGACCATCTGGTAATCGAGTTCAACCATCTGCTGCCCTGTAGGTTTGGCCCCATGGCCCTCAATGAGGACCTTATACTGCAACCCGGAATCAGTGACCTTCACCCCTTTCTGGTCTTTGTTGAGAGCAAGAAAGGATTCGGCCCGCTCTAGGTTTTCACTGGCAATGGCATTTTGTTCAATCTGGGCAATCTCCAACATCTTGTTCTGCACTTCGTACAGGACTTTACTCATCTCTTCCTGGCTAAAGAAGCCAGATCCCTCGTGGGCATCGAGGGCACCTTTGGCAAAAAATTCACTGTCGAGGTTATCAAAGCCCTGTTGAATCATGGTTGAGTAGAGCATATACCCATAGGTATAGCTGAAACGGTCATCGAGTGTGACAGGCTTGGGCTTGTTCTTGATGGAGTCTTTTACTACTATCTCGGTTTTTGTCTGAACTTCATAGGTATTGGAATCTGGCTCCGAAGCTGTAGTAGGAGGTTTTATCATGAGCTGTACTTCTGATCGACCAATTCCGATGAGAGAGGAGACTATGACACAAAACAAGATGCAAACTAGGAAAAATTTCTTCACGGCACAACCTTCCGCTGCAGGGGTTTTGCTTCTTGGCGTACCCTTTCGGACAGGGTACGCTCTATCTTGGACAGTACTGTCATTCACCCCGAGATGACAACAACAACCAAGCAGAAACTTGCATACAGAAAACTGTAACGCACATAAGGCGAAACGTCCAGTAAAACATTACAATTCCTCACTCTACGCACTAAATTATCACTTTAGCGAGTAAATACGCTTGTTCCATTGCTGTCTATGGCCACGATCACAGGAAAATCCTCCACCTCCAAAGCCAAAAGCGCTTCGGGTCCCAACTCGGCAAATGCAAGGGTCTCCACCTTTTTGACCGTTGAGGCATACAGTGCACCACACCCACCATACGCCTGCAGGTAGAGAGCCCTGTTCTGTATGATGGAGGAGACCACAGCAGCACTCCTGGGTCCTTTACCTACCATTACCCGCAACCCCTCATCCAGCAGTCGGGGAGCAAACGGGTCCATACGGGCACTGGTAGTAGGTCCGCACGCGCCTAGGGGAAACCCCTTGGGGGCAGGAGAAGGGCCCATGTAGTAGATAGCTTGGCCCTGCAACTTGATGGGGAGCTCCTGGTGTTTTTCCAACAGGTCAAAGAGCCTGCTATGTACCTGGTCCCTACCGACATACAGGGTTCCACTGAGAAGAACCTGGTCAAAAGCCCTGAGTGAGAGCAGTTCGCTCTCCTTGATAGGTAGTTGTATCTTACGCATCCTCGCCCTCCCAGACAATTTCTGCCTTACGGTCTGCCCAACAGTTGATGGAGACAGAAAGAGGCATACCTGCGATATGGGTAGGCTCCTCTTCTATCGCAACATGCAAGGCGGTAACCCTACCGCCAAAGCCTCCACCCCCTATCCCTAGGGTCTGGACAGCCTCAAGGATATCTTTTTCAAGCTTGGCATAGGCAGGGTCAGGGTGGGATAAGCGAGCATCCCTGAGCAAGGCCCGCTTGCTCAGATATGCCGAGCGCTCCATAGTCCCTCCGATGCCCACCCCAAGAAAAATGGGAGGACAGGGTTTTCCGCCGGCAAGGCTCACTATCTCACAAACTGCATCAATGACGGCCTTAGGCCCACCTGTCGGGTTGAGCATCCTCACCGAGCAGCAGTTTTCACTGCCAAAGCCCTTGAGCAGCACCCTGATGGTAAGCCCATCCCCATCAACAAGATTCCAATATATGATGGCAGGGAGGTTGTTTTGGGTATTTTCACGCTTGAAGACGGGATCCCTTACTACAGAGCGTCTGTAGTATGCCTCCTGTACAGCATCCAAAGAGCCTTCGTTGATAGCATTCTCTATCTTTTCGGGAGCAAGTGGGCAGCTTCTGCCCAAATCTACAAAAAAGAGAAACATACCGGTATCCTGGCACATCGGCAGCGAGGTATTGTCAGCTATCTCCAGATTCTGCAGGATGGCATCAAAGACAGCCAGACTTGTCCGGCTCCCAACATCCGAGGCATGTTTGGCCTCTTCTTCCCTCCCCTTCCTGATACACGCGAGGACATCGGGGGAGAGTCGTACTACAGATTCTTGCAGTGCTTCACTAATTTTTCCTGAGAGTTTCATGGGCTTCCACCTTCCAATTGGGATCATATAACCAGGGTCGGGTCGAGAAGTAGGTACCTACCAGATTGAGCAAGACCAAAGCCAAAGCTAATCCTACAACCAGACCCATACAATCTGCCGCCAAATCCAGCCACTCGCGTGAACGTCCGAAAAGAGGCTGAAGCAGCTCAATGACCAGACCGAATACCAAACCAATACCAAGCGTCTTGATGATGGAAGGACCTGCCCATGAGGTGAGATGAAGGGTGGAGTGTGGTTTCTTATCCTCCCTTCTGGCCTTTCCAGAACCCGGAATCTGTAGCGTGGCAAGGAACAGGGCAAAGCCAAGACACGCATAGGCAACCATGTGCTGGCCCTTGTCTGCAAAAGGAATCCAAGTGACCTTCGGATAGATTTCAACGGGTATAAACGAAAAATATAGGATGGCCAATACTACAAAAACGGAGAGGGTAATGCCCACTGTTCTGAGTATTGTCTGTAACGGAAGCCGGTCTTTCATGTCAAATCCCCTTGCCACACCCCTCGCTCCTCCATGGTTTTCTCAAGAAGAGAGAGAAATGCGCTTTTGTCCGCAAACGTCCTAGGAGCCACCAACCTATGATTAGGAGTCTCGCATATAAGTCGTTCAACCACAATGTTTTTATGCAAATGTCTAAGCAGGCAGATGCTATTTTCTACATGTCTTCTCAGGGAGGCTACACTGACCTCCCCTTGAGCATACCAATCATACAGTCGCGTTCCTCCACATACATGAAGGTTATGAATCTTTACAGCTTCACTATTTGCACTGTTTATCCACATACAGGTCTGCTTGAAATCTTCTTCATTCTCGCCTGGAAGCCCTACCACCATATGAGTACAAACACCAATGCCACGGGAATGTAACGCATTTGCACTACTAATGTAGCAATCGCTGTCATGGCCACGGCCAAGCAGGGCCAAAGTCTTGGTATTGGCACTTTGCAAACCCAGCTCCACCCATACCCGGCTTACACGGCTCTTGTACCCTTCGAGCAGGTTTACCACCTCGTCTGTTATGCAGTCGGGTCTGGTGGAGATGATCAGTTCTACAAACGACCCCTCATCCAGGGCGGCATCATAGAGGGTCTTGAGGGTGGCTATGTCGGCATAGGTGTTAGTCCATGCCTGGAAGTAGATACTGAACAGCTCAGCCTTGTAGCGACGCTGTAAAAAAGAGCGTCCATGTTCGATCTGCCCTCTGATGGAAGCACAACGCTCCTGAAGGGAGGGCACAGCTAACGGTGCAGTTTTGCTGATATTTTCGTCAAAGGGACTAGCATGGGTGAAAGAGCTCTCACCTGTCCTTTGGTACATAGCACTAGCACCCGTACCATCACAAAAGGCACAGCCGCCCTGTCTTCCCTCATCACGGTTAGGGCAGGAGAAGCCTGCATCAATGCCTATGCGGTATACGCGCCTACCGTAGACTGACTCAAGATACTGGGCGTACCCTCTCCAACGCTTTCGCATCAGAGGATCTCAATAGCCAGCGAGACCTGACCGAGGATGCTTGCTCCAAAGCGAATGATAATCTCCCCCAAAGGGGCCTGTATTCCTAGGGCCACACTCAGCCCTGCATCAACATCGACAGGAGACGAGAACCAGAATCCAGAGGGATAGGGAAGAGCTGCATACGGATCATAGCGGTCCATAACGGCTATTTTTGCAGCGACCTGCAAGAAGGAGTTGAATCCCAAAAAGTCTCCTATGGCATACTGGTACAGTGCCCCTGCTAGGGCGATGTCCCGTCTCAATGATCCTGCGCTATAGCCAGGGAACGCACTCAGCCCCCCAATGTCAACATACGAAGAGAGGAGAGGATAAGGCAAGCGCATCATACTCAGGTGTATGTTGTATCCAAGTGTTGTCTTGCGTCCGATTATAAACCGTTGCATCCAAGCACCCTGTAGGCCGAACACTGGGTTTTTATCCAAGCCTAAGGAAGCTTTGAACTCACCACGCACGCCTGTGGAGGCAAACGTTGAGAGCTGGGTATCCCAGACCAAAGCGGCATACAGTGAAGGGATGGTAAAAAATGAAGTGGCCGCCCCTGTGTCATAGAGATAGATAAGGTCGACAATGCCGCCAAAATCCAACCTTCCATAATCAAGGAACCTATAGTCGAAGCTCAGGTTCACTGAAAAACCCTTATCTCGGTCCACTACCCTATCGCCGTTTATCAAGCTGTTTGAAGGGGTGAATCCACCGCCTTCATAGGTAAGGGAAAAATCAAATTCTAAGGAAGTGCTGGGGGAGGTGTAGAAGGGGTAGAGCACAGAGGTCTTCAGCTTGGAAGTCTGTCCAAGGGTACCCAAAATATCCAAGGAGAAATTGGAGTCCATCATATTGGAGATACGTGCATTCACCCGAGCATCTGCTGTAATCCACACAGTGCCTCCGGGGGTATTGTTTGCAATGCCTGTGCTACCTGAAAGACCCAAACTTATGCTGGATTCACTTTTCCTGGATGACTGGATGATCACTACAAGGTCACCAGATCCCTCTTTGATGGAGGCCATCTGGTAGGTAGCGGATGAGAGGCGGTAGTGCTTCTTTACCAGGGAGAGGGAGTGAGAAAGCTCCATTCTAGTGTTCTCATCCAACGCTCGACCAATGAACTCTGAAAAATGTTCTTTTTTTGGGATCTCGGTAGAAGGAAAGAGTGAGACGTCAAGAATCTGGACGGCAGCTATACGAGGATCATCATTGAGGAGGTAGGTTCCATCGCGTTCCCTATCCTTGGGCTGCAGGGGCCTCTTCTGTCCAATACGACTGGCAAGAGCTGCAAACTCCTCATCCTTTTCGTCACAGGCACGCTCCCCCTCCTTGATGATCTCTTCGTGCTTAGCAAAATCGAGAGCAAGGATGTCAGGGAGATCGGGGCATATCAAAAGGTCTGCCAGATGATGCTGGGAATTAGCCTCTATCTGGGTTACCAGCGTCATGGTCTGCATGATCATGCTGGAGAGGGAACCCAGTATCCTCTCTACGCTCTGGATGCTGGCATTCACATCACAGGCTATGATGATGTCGTACCCAAGGTCCTTTGCTACCTGTATCGGCAGGTTGTCTACAATGCCGCCATCAACAGCAAAACTGCCATCGATCTGGGGGTATGGGGTAAAAATGATTGGGATGGATATACTCGTTCGGACAGCGGTGATCAACGATCCCTTTTCATAGATTATCTTCGCTCCGGTGACGACATCGGCAGCGATACATCTAAAGGGTATCTCAAGGTCATCGAAATCAACGTCATCGGGGAGTTTGGAAAAGACAGAAGCGAACATCTCCATGACCATCTGGTCTCCTATCAAGGAGGGGGTTGTCCCAACACCCTCCTTGTCAAACCCTAGGGAGAAGACGTTGCTATGGGTCGGCTCAAAGGCCTGTGCTATTTCATAAGATGACCTGAGAGAGTTTTCCATAAATAGGGTGGAGAAGTTCGGGCCCCTAGCCAAGGCTCGGATCTCCTTGGGGCTATAGCCGGCTGAGTAAAGCGAACCCACAAGGGCTCCAATGCTGGTTCCAATGACCATGTCGATAGGGATGCCATGCCGCTCAACGGCCTCGATCACGGCAATGTGGGCAAGCCCCTTTGCCCCACCTCCGGAGAGGACCAAGGCCACCGACGGCCTTGAGGCAAACAAGGAGATACTGCACAAGAGCACAACCAAAAGAGATGACACTCGTCTTTTCATGGTTACCCTAACTTTGTTCCTAGGAACGTCTGATTGCCTGGAAGGAATGAGACCCAGTCCATCTCCTTACGTTTCTCCCTCTGCAGGCGGTCGACCCAGAGAAGCCCATCTCCTGTGGCTATGGCGACTCCCCTTCCCTTTTGTTTAGAGACTACAGTCCCCACTTCAGTACCAAAGGGTACGGCATCAGAACCTGCGTCCTTGAGAGTGCCGACAACAGAAGTGATATACAGCGTCTCCCCTGCAAAAGAGGTATAGGCCTTGGGCCAGGGATTCATACCCCGGATGAGGGCATGGATAGTTTTGGCAGGAAGGCTCCAGTCAATAAGGGCCATCTCACGTGTTATGAGGGTGGTGTAAGTCGGCTCCCCTTTTTGAGGGAGGAACAAAGCCGAGCCACTCGCTATCTTTGTCATGGCTTCAACAGCAAGGGGAGCTGCCCTATCCTTGACCAAGTCAGTCAGTGTCTGGGTTGTCTCATCACCGGCGAGCATAAACTCACCTGTGATCAGCAGATCCCCACTATCCATCTCAGGGGCAAGGCGCTGGATACTTATGCCGGTTTTCTCATACTGGTTGAGGATAGCTCCCTGGATAGGGGAAGGTCCTCGCAAAAGGGGCAACATTGAGGGGTGTATGTTAAGTTTCTCACCAGAAAAAAGGGAGAGGAAGCGGGGTCCGAATATCTTGCCATAGGCAAAGCAGACCAGGGTGTCACACCCATAGGAGGCAACAAGGTCCCTAGCTTCAGTGCGCAATCTTTCGGGTTGCACTACAGGCAGTCCCAGGCGTATGGCCTCTTCTTTCACAGCAGAAGGGATCAGGGCATTCCCCCTCGATCCCTTCTTGTCAGCATTGGTCAGCACAGCCCCCACCTCAAAGTGTTCGGCTAGGGCGCGGAGAGTGGGAACTGCTATTTCAGGAGTCCCTGCAAACAGAATCCTCACGCCTTGCGTCCCTTACGAGGCCGGTTTTTTTTCTCATAGGCTTTTACCATGCTCTCCCTATCCTCAGGAGAGAGACGGTCGATGAACAAGGTGCCGTTGAGATGGTCGTTCTCGTGTTGGATGGCTCGTGCAAGCAAGCCTTCTGCCTTGATGGTAAAAGGTTTTCCTTCAATATCCTGCGCCTGCACAGTCACCCTTGCAGGACGCACTACATCATGCCAGACACCGGGCACAGAGAGGCAACCCTCTTCTGAGCAATCGGTCTCTATGGATGTCTCCAGTATCTGAGGATTTATGTATGCGCGTTTTTCCACTCCGTGGATGTTTATTACAAACAGGCGTAGCGATACCCCAACCTGAGGGGCGGCGAGACCGACGCCATCGGCTTCGGACATTGTTTCAAACATGGCATCGACAAGGACTCGAAGGCCACTGTCGAATTTGGTTACTGGTTGGCACTTCTCTGTGAGCACCTCTTCCCCTAGGGTATATATATCTAACATGGTAGGCATATGATACCAACACTCAAGGGCATCGGTCAACGCTACAACATTTGCAAAGGGTCTATATCAACCTCTATGTAGATACCTGAAGGGGCACTGTAGTGATCTAAGACATGAGAGACCACCTTATGGGCAGAGGAGGCATCTTCGCCCATCACCAACAGGTGGTTGCGCCAGTTAGAGGCAATCTTCTCCAAGGGGCACTCGCTGTTGCACAACACAGTGGGGGATCCCTCTCCCTTATAGGATGCTATAGCCGCCTCAAAGAGGCTTTCCAGCTTATCGGCTTCAGCGGCGACCTTCTCTTTATTCCTACCCCTCAGAACCAGGTTGATGAGCCGGGTATAAGGTGGAAATCCGGTCTCCTTACGCATCATAAGTTCCTGGTCAAAAAATGCATCCACAGCCCTTGTCTGGGCATAGAGCACTGCAGCATTTTCAGGATGGAAGGTCTGGATGATTACCTGGCCCTGATCGTTGTATCGTCCCGCCCTTCCTGATACCTGCATCAAAAGCGAGAACGTGCGCTCCTGGGCTCGAAAATCAGGAATATTCATCCCGCTGTCAGCTAGGACTATGCCCACCAGCTCGACACCGGGGAAGTTAAGCCCTTTTGCGACCATCTGCGTTCCCAACAGGATATCCACCTCCCCCTTGCGAAACTGCTCAAGCACCTGTTGCATATGCTTCTTGTCCTTGGCACTGTCGGTATCCAGACGCCTGATGGTCGCCTGAGGAAAGAACATGCGTACGTCCTGTTCGACCATCTCCGTACCAAAGCCACTGTAGCCGACATCCAGGGAGTGGCACTCAGGACAGACTTGGATGGGTTTTCTGCGGTACCCGCAGTAGTGGCAGACCATCTCGCCCCTGCCTTGGTGAAAGGTAAGTGAGACCGAGCAGTGGGGGCACTGCATATCATAGCCACAGCTTTTGCAGTGGAAAAAATAGGAGAACCCTCTTCGATTGAGAAAGAGTATCACCTGCTTCTTGCGTGCCAAAACACCTTTCATCTCAGAAAGCAGCTTCTTGCTGATGGTATGCTTCTCCCCCTGCATAGCCACCACTTGAACCTTTGGAGGGACGCCGCCGCCTACCCTACTGTCGAGCCTTAGGGCCTTTACCTGATTCTTCTTCATCATGCTCCACGCCTCAAGCGATGGGGTGGCGCTTCCCATGACCAGGATTGCACCTTCAGCGCGACAGCGTTGCTGAGCAACCTGACGTGCGTGGTAGCGAGGGGTATTCCCGCTCTTATAGCTGTTCTCATGCTCCTCATCGAGGATGATCATGCCCAGGTTCTCAAACGGGGCGAAGACAGCACTGCGAGCCCCTATGGCGAACAGCACCTCACCGGCCCTGATACGTTTCCACTGGCTCAGCCTTTGGCTCGGAGTAAGGGCTGAGTGCAGGATGGCCACCTTGTTGGCAAATCTGTTGGTCACCTGCCTTGCCAATTGGTGGGTAAGAGTAATCTCAGGCACCAGATAGATGACGGCCTTCCCCTGTGCGATCATATGCTCTGCAGAGCGCAGAAAGACCTCACTCTTGCCACTTCCGGTTATTCCGTAAAGGTAGTACATTGCATCCTTAGCTCTAGTTATCTCCTCGATGGCCGCCTCCTGCTCAGAGGAGAGGTTCATTACCTCTCGTATGGTCTCATCGTCATCGACAGCCAAGGCGGGGGTACTGCTGTCGCGCCTGCCGCCGGGGACCATCATGCTCAGGGCTTCGCCCTGGCTGCAGAGGTAGAAGCGGCTCATCCATAGGGCGAGCTCTATAGAGTTTTCCCCATAGAGACTCTCCTTATCGATGACCCGCTTGATATCCTTTATCGCGTACGTTGCTTCAAATTTTTCGGCCACACCTATTACATAGCCTGTAACCTCCCGTCTGCCAAAGGGGACCACCACGCGCACCCCGACTATGACTGAGTCTTGAAGCTCTTCTGGTACTGCATAGGTGAAACTCTGCTTTACGGGAACATCAAGGACAAGATGGGCAAACTTGCTCATCTGGACCTTCCAGGAAGGGGCAGGTTGAGAAATGCGGCAACTTTTTTCATATCATCCCAGACTGGACGCCTGAGGTCGGGATTACGCAAAACCCCTGAGGGGTGGTAGGTAACCAGTACAGGAACCCCTTCATATCGGTAGAAGGTCCCACGGAGCTTGCCTACCCCCTCATCTGTTTCCAGAAGGGCCTTACTGGCTACGCCCCCTATCAGAAGGATAAGCTCAGGCTTGACGAGACGAATCTGCCTTTTCACAAAGGGAAGGCATGATGCCACTTCTTGGGCATGGGGGTTGCGGTTCTCAGGCGGGCGGCACTTGACGATGTTCGCCAAGTAGACGTTGGTCTTCCGAGACAAGCCCAAAGGGGAGAGCCAGGTATCCAGGTACTGACCTGCCTTACCGACAAAAGCCCTGCCACTGGCATCCTCGTCTGCACCCGGCCCTTCACCTATGATTAGAAGGCGGGCAGGAAGGGCTCCCTCCCCAAAGACCGTGTTCGTGCGAGTCTCACAGAGGGGACAGCGGGTGCACTCCTCTACCATGCGCATCAAAAGCTTCATGGTCGCCCCCTCCGGGGCATCCTTATCCAGGGGAAGGGGGAATATCTCATCTATCAAGGCAGAGAAATCCATCTCAGAGCTTGGAGTGACGGCCTTATTTGTGATCAGCTCTTCTGCCTGGTCGCAATAGGTTAGGAACTGTTGCAAACCATGGCCAAGGGCTTCTCTTTTCTGTTCGATACTACTCATGCTGTTTCTCCTCAAACCAGGCAAACTCCTCAGGGTCATACGATATGGCGTAGAAGTAGAGTCCCCAAGGGGAGGCTGTCCGTCCCGACCGCTTGCGATCGTTACTTTCCAAGATCTCTTTGAACTGACCTGAGGTCACTCCCTTCTCGGCAAACTCCAGCATGGACCCTACCAAGGAACGGATCATCTTATAGAGAAAGGCGTTGCCGCTGATGGTGTAGGTAAGCACTTTTGAGCCGAAGCGGTCCACCTCATATGCCCAGTAGGATTCATAGATGTCCCTCCACCGGCTGGTGGACCTATCCCTTTGGGAGGTGAAGGTGGTGAAGTCGTGCGTCCCCTGGATATGTGCCGCATACTCGTTGAGCACCTTGATGTCAGGAAACTTACGCACTTTTGCCACCTGTTTGGCATCAAAGGGTGTCATCTCCCCTTCCTGCTTAATGTAGTAGCGGTAGGTGCGACCCATCGCCGTATAGCGGGAGTGGAAGGTGCCATCAACCTCCTTACTCTCCATGATCCTGATATCGGAGGGCAACAGTCGGTTGAGGGCAATGGCAAAGACCTTTCCATCGATCTTCTGGTTGAAAGTGTCAAAATGACAGACTTGAGCCAAGGCATGCACCCCGCTATCAGTTCTGCCGCTACCGACAAGGGCGACCTTCTCCCCTGTAATATTTTGGATTTCCTGTTCGATGCGATCGGAAACACCCAATCCATTCACCTGTTTCTGCCACCCATTGTAGTGCTGGCCATCATAAGCGACAGTCATACGGATACGACGAACACCCTCTTCCAAGGGTAGCAGGGGCGGTCTTCTCCAATCAGTTCGAGCCATCGGGTCTCCCTTGCAGAAGAACTACAGCACTGGCTACCGGAGGGTCGTGGGAGATGGAGAGCAGGACAGTACGCTCCCCCACCAAGGCTTTGGCACTGCCATGAAGCACCATGAAGGGTTTGCCTGTCTCAGTTGCATCAGTTTGGATATCAGAGGGGCGAAGCCCTGCCATCCCTGTTCCCAAGGCCTTGCCTAAGGCTTCCTTGGCGGCAAATCTCCCGCTGAGGTACTCACTTTTCCGCTTAGGTTCTAGGGTAAGGGCATGGGCGACCTCTTCGGGGTGAAAAAGGCGCTTGAGAACCCCTTCTGAAAGCCTGTCCATACGCGAGATGTTGACAATGTCGATACCTATCCCCTCAACCATCACTGCCCACCTTCTCGATTGAAGAGAATCCTGTGGTGACTGGGGTTGGGGGACACAGAGACTCCTCCACTTTCAAAGACGTTCTCCTCATACATGAGCAGAACGGGGGCACTTGCTATGCCCTCCTGCTGGACAAAGGAGAAATCAAGACTTGCCATGATGGCGTTGGGATCGATCAGGTAGATGATGTCATCATTGCCCCTGATCTCAATTTCCACTGATTCAGGGATCAGGCTCATAGCCACATAGCCGCTGGGCAGCTCTACGCTCAGAGGAATAGTCACCACACGTGCCCCAACAGTAGAGTACTGGATGAAGAGGTAGATGCAGACAGCGAAGACCAAGGATATTACTTTAGCCGGCCAATGGTAGAGCATATTCTGCAGATGCTTATTCAGTTTCATCGGTGCTTGCCTCCTGCAACAACTCCTCAGGAGTGATTTCGTGGTAGCTGAAGAG